>JBNMKP010000158.1:0-4362 GCA_050874405.1 bacterium | reverse complement strand
TCTTTATATGGCAGAAACTAAAGGTTCTTTGCCGGAAGCTGAATTGAATGAAATTAAGGCTGAAATGTTGATTTTACCGCAAAAAATCGAACAAATTTTAGCGCACAAAGAAAATATTCAGGCTTGTGCTAGAAAATATGCAAACACAAGAGATTTCATCTATATTGCGCGAGGAATTAACTATCCTACAGCGTTAGAGGGTGCATTGAAACTTAAAGAAATCAGTTATATTAATGCAACAGGTTATCCTGCAGGTGAATTGAAACACGGACCTATTGCAATGCTAGATGAAACAATGCCTGTATTGTCTATTTTGATGCAAGGTAAAGTGTTTGAAAAATTGTTGTCTAACAGTGAAGAAGCTAAAGCTAGAAATGCCCGAATGGTTGCATTGACAAACTCTTCAGACCCTAAACTAGATGATTTATTTGATTTTATTATCAAAGTTCCTGAGGTACACGAATATTTGTCACCAATTGTTGCAACTATTCCATTGCAGTTAATTGCTTATTATATTGCAGAGTTCTTAGGTAAAGATGTTGACCAACCTAGAAACCTTGCTAAATCAGTTACGGTTGAATAATATGACTAAAATTATTTCAGATTTTGCATATTTGGATATTACGGATAATTTGACATCTAAATACATTGAGGACAAATTGTCTGAACAGTATGGCTCAATTATTCGATGGGCAATTGTTTCAACTGATAAGCAACAACTAAAAACATGTTTTACATACGAAAAAGGCGAGAAGTAAATTCCCGCCTTTTTTAGTTATTTTTTCTTGAAATTTATACAATAATTGTACCTGTCATATTTTCAAGCTTAGCTTGGTCGATGTATTTTTGATCAATTTTACCTGCTTGATATGAATGTTTAGATTCAACACCAGCCAAAGCACATAAAGTTAATAATGCAACACCTGCTAATGCACCTGCTTTACCGTATTTAGGTAATTTTTCTAATGCTTTAGCGGCATATTTTTCAACCCAAGCACCAGCTTTTGCGATGTTACCATTTTTAGCTCCTGTCAATTTTGAGTCAACTTTTGATGCCAATTGTCCGACTTTTTCAAAAGCTTTTACAACTAAATCCGGCTTTTTATATACACCGTAACCTGCAGCAGCGCCACCTGTTAGGAGTCCCGCACTTAACATATTATATTTAACATCATTTGTAATATGCGCACCTGCACATTTAGTTCTATTTACAAATGAACCTTTGTCATTTGCTGCTAATGTTTGATAAGAATGAGCTGCAACTTGTGATACCATAGTTTAACCTACCTTTCAAAATTAATAAATAAAATAAACCTAACCTACATATTAATAAAGTTATTTTGTATAAAAAAATTGCCTATTCAAAATTTTTAAATAAGCAATTTTCTTGTTATTATTCAGTTTTAAAGGAGTTACAAATCTTAATATTCATCAATTTCTATAGCATTTACAGGACAACTTAAGGCAGCATCAATACACAAATCTTCAGTTTTGTCGATATTTGCAGGGTTAACTATTGCCTTGTTCCCTTGAATATCAAAGACTTCTGGATTAATAATTGCGCATGCTCCACACCCGACACAAGTATCTAAAATAGTAACATTCATAAAAATATCCTCCATTGTTCAAAAACATTATGGAGGATATTTGTTTATATTTAATTGGTATAATTTCTAATATAAATTGCTAATATTAATCTTCGTTTGATACAATTTGAGCACCAGTTTGCTCAATATTTAACGTTTTGATGTCACTTTTGATATTTTGATCAGTCCAAGTATCTTTTACAATACCACGAATTTTGTCTAAATCATTTTTTTCAGAAATAACAAGGATTGAAGACCCTGCACCACTCAAAACGCAACCCAAAACACTATCAATATGTCTTAGATTATCCATGATTTTGTCTAACCCTGGAACTAATTTCATTCTGTATGGTTGGTGAAGTCTGTCTTTAAGGGCTAATTTCATCAATTCAGAATCTTTTGTATTAACGGCTTGAACAAACATTCCCAAACGTTGAGCATTAAAAATTGCATCTTTCATAGGAACTTCTTTAGGTAATACTGAACGTGCAATGTCTGTAGAAAGTTCAAAATCTGGAACGCAAACTGTTATAGCCCATTCAGTCGGCCAATTCAATTTTCTATATACAACAGAGCCGTCATCTTCTTGAGAAGATAGAACCAAACCTCCAACAATTGCAGGCGTAATATTATCAGGGTGTCCCTCAATTTCACAAGCAATTGATAAAAGAGCAACTTCATCAGCAGGCTTACCCAATAACTCATTTGCAGCAATTAAAGCACCTACAATAACTGATGCACTGCTACCTAAACCTCTTGCAACAGGAATATTTGAATGAATATTTATCTTTAATTCACTTGGGGTTTGTCCAATAGAGTTGTAAAGAAGTTCAACTGCCTTATAAACAAGACTATTTTCATCTAGTGGAATATGTTCTAGCGATAATTCATCTATTGCAGCACTTTCAGCAATAACATTAATTTCAATACCTGTCCCAGGAAGTACAGTTTCTTCAATAGTTATTGTATTGTAGATTGGCAAAGCCATACCCAAACAGTCAAATCCTGGTCCAATATTTGCCGTTGTTGCCGGCACTTTCACACTTACTTTCATAATTTCCTCATTCTAACACCAGTATTATACCAAAAACAGTAAAAAATACAAAAATTAAAGGATTTAGGTTGTTACCCATCTAAATCTTCCCTAATCAGGGTAGACTTTATTTATTCTCTCCCTTGTCAGGGACACAAGTAGCCCATTTTATTTGTCCTCTCCCTTATCAGGGACACTAGTAGAACCGGTGAAGTATGAACCGCGTGATACTGCGTGCCGTATGGCTGAGTTAGAAAGGGTAAACAGTTATATTATATAACAAAACATCTGAAATTAGCTAATATACTTGAATTTGCGCCTTAATTATGCTACGCTAAAAAGGTAAATTTAGTCAAATTTACAAACTGGGGATAGGGGAGAATTGACCAATATGTATGAGTTTCACCCATATTTTACTAATGATGGCTCTGTAGGGCTGTTTAATACGGATTTTAATGATATTTATCATAGCGCAACAGGAGCTTTAACAGAAGCTTATGAAAAATTTATTTATCCTGTAAATTTTAATACTTTACTACAGAAAAAATCAATCAAAGTCTTGGACATTTGCTATGGAATTGGCTATAACTCAAAAAGTTTTTTAAATTTTTTATTTGAAAATTATTTTTTGAAAAATTCTTCAGAAAAAATTTCAAATAAAATTACTCCTTACAAATCGAATATCGAAGCGATACATACTAATAATAATGTAAGAGCGAATGAAATAATATTATCAGTAAATAACGATACGATATATACTGATAATAATCAACCAAATAAAGCTGTAGACATTTATATCAAAGCGATAGATACAGATAAAGTTTTGTCATATTTATCTCCATTTGTTAGGACTGGTGTAAAAAATATTGCAAAACAAAAATTTAATTTTAAGTATGACAAAATTAATAAATATCTTACTGGGAGCAATAAAATTTGCCACCCCAAAATTAATCCATTAATAAATTATTTAATTTTTGAAAAAATATTGAACAATTGTGATGATTTTCTTGAAAATGAAGACGTTTTCTCAATTATAAATTCTAAGGATTTTGCTCATTATTTTGACTCAAATATTAGGGGTTATTTTAACCTTTTAAGAAACAATAGGTACAATCAATCATCTATTGACAATTTATCAGCCTTTTTACATAATATATATTATAGGAATATATCTAACTGTTATAAAAAGCGATTAAAAACATATAAATTACAGGATATTTCTTTTGAATTAAAAAATGATGATGCTAGAAAAATTATCCTCGAAGATGAAAATTTATATAATTTGATATTTTTAGATGCTTTTACACCATCAAAATGTCCATGTCTTTGGTCTTATGAATTTTTCAAACTCCTTTTTGACCATCTTGAACCAGATGGAATGATTTTAACTTACTCAACATCAGCATCAATAAGAAATGCAATGCTAAATGCAGGATTTGAAATTGGAAATATTTATAATGAGCGTCTAGGAAAATTTTCTGGCACAATTGCAACGAAAGATAAGTCATTAATAAAATCACCCCTTTCAGAATTTGATTTAGGGCTTTTAAAAACGAAGGCGGGTATATTTTATCGTGATGAAAATTTAACCGACCTTAATGAGGCTATTCTTGAGAGAAGGAATTCAGAAGTGAAAAATAGTGACAAAATGTCAACTTCACATTATAATAAATTGTTTAAATTGAATAATTAGTTATTGGAATATTATCTGTATATATAGTAGCGATATTATTATTTAATTAT
>JBNMKP010000157.1:0-4406 GCA_050874405.1 bacterium | reverse complement strand
TCCGATATCAAACTTCATACAAAAATCATCATCTATTTTATAAACCGAACCATGAGCGCCCTCTCCAAGCAATCTATCCGGAGATAATTTTTCTCTGATAAACTTTTGAATTTCTCCTAAAAGACTTTTTCTTTCAACTTCAGTCGGATAGCCTCTATCAATTGCACTATGCAAAGTTTTTCCAAAGCGAGAAGTGTAACCCTTGAACGCAGGTGTCCTTGCTTTCATTTGAGAATTGTAATTTGAATATGTTGAAAATCTTTGGACTTGCATACTCAAAATAAGAATCGTGAAAAATTAAATTGCCTTAAACTCGAAAAATCTTTGCAATTCTTAAAAGTTTTTCTTTATCAGATTGATCTAATGAGTCAAAAACATTTATCAATTCTGCTTTTAAATCATCTGCATCTACTTTATGGTCATAATAAAAGAAGTCTTCCAGTTCAATACCCAATTTAATAGCAATTTTATCAAGATTTGATAATAACGGGAAATTTTTACCGGATTCAATTTTACTAATTGATTGAGGTTCTATACCCGCAATCTCTGCCATCTTATCTTGTGTATAGCCAAACTTTTTTCTAATCGCCTTGAATCGCTTCCCAAAGAGTTGTTTTTTGTTCATATATTCCTTTATTTAAACGAAAATTCTAAATATTTTTTAACAATAATAATACTAATTCTTTAAATTTTGCTTTTACTTTGTCTGTTGTTTCAATTACCTCATCATGGCTCAATTTTTTAGTAGAAACACCTGTTGCATAATTTGAAATACAACTGATACCAATTACATCAATACCACAATAATTTGCAACAATTGCCTCTGGTACCGTAGACATTCCGATAGCATCAGCGCCCATAAATCTTGCCATTTTGATTTCGGCTGGGGTTTCATAACTTGGACCTGTTGTTGCCATATAAACACCATGTTTTAGGTCTAATTTTAATAATCTACCTGCAGCATCAACTATTTTAATCAAGTTTTTATTATAAACTTCGGACATATCAGGAAATCTTACCCCAAAATCCTCGTCATTAGGTCCAATCAATGGATTTGTACCCATAAAATTGATATGGTCGGTTATAACCATCAAATCAGCAGGTCTAAAACTTTTATTAACAGCACCGGCAGCATTTGTAAGTATAAGAGTTTTAACCCCTAATTTTTTCATCACTTTTATAGGATAAGTAACATCACTCATTGAATGACCTTCATAAAAATGATTTCTACCTTGCATCATAACAACTTTTCTGCCATTGATATTGGCAAATACCAACTGACCTTTATGACCTTGAACGGTAGATTTTGCAAAATGAGGAATATTTGAATAAGGAATAGCGATATCACAATATTTATCTGCCAAATCACCAAGTCCGGAACCTAAAACAATACCAACTTCCGGTTCAAAATTGTCTGTGTACTCATTAATGTAATCCAAAGTTTCTTCAATCATAATATACCCCAAATAATTATTACTCATAAAAATGCACAAAAACCTTAAAGTCTTTGTGCATTCATTAAACTTTATTAACCAACTAATCTGTTGTCATCAGCTTCAGATGCCTTAACCATCAAAGCATGTTCAACAGGGTTTTCTTTAGAATAACTAGTTTCATGAGATTCATCAAAACCAAAATCTTCACGAGCTTTTCTTGCTTGATTTTCATCTACGATTTTTTTAGCAAGTTCTGCAATTTCGTAAACTAATTTATATCTATTATCGGTATTTTCATTCAAATCCCATGCTACTTTAATAATTTGTTCCATCAATAAACCTCACTTTTTTAAGTATATTTTAATAATATAATACAAATGATTTTTTCGCAAGTAGGAAAAGAAATTAAAAATGACCTACTTACCGGTTATTTCATGGTACATATTCATATATTCTTTAGAACTACGTTTCCATGAAAAATCAGCTTCCATTGCAGATTTTCTCATTGCATTGAAAACATATTTATCGCCATAAACATACAAGGCACATTTGATAGCATTTAGCATATCCCAACCGTTGTAATTCCAGAACTTAAATCCATTTGAATTATCTAGTGGATAACCAGTAACAGTATCTTCTAAACCGCCTGTTGCTCTAACGATTGGTAAGCTTCCATATCTCATTGCGATAAGTTGACTCAATCCACAAGGTTCAAATTTTGATGGCATCAAGAAGAAATCAGAACCCGCATAAACTAAATTAGCAAGTTTTGAATCATACCCTACATAAGTTCTAATATTATTTGTATTATTTGAAAGCCAGATAAATAAATTTTCATAATTTTTATCACCGCTACCCATAAATACAAAGTCAGCATTCAAATTTTGCAATTCGTATTGCATATCTCGGATTAAATCAATACCTTTTTGACCTACAAGTCTTGAAATCAAAACAATCAACGGTCTATCAGGATTATATTTCAATCCGAAATATTCACAAACGGCTTTTTTATTTGCTTCTTTTTTATCCAAAGATTTTACATCATAATTTTTTACTAAAGCCTTATCTTTTTTAGGATTGAATACAGTATAGTCAATACCATTTAGAATTCCTCGTAATTTGTATTGAACACCACGAAGAGTATAATCCATATTTTCGCCATATTCAGACGTTAAAATTTCTTTTGCATAGGTAGGAGAAACCGCAACAACTCTATCTGAATAATTTATTGCACCTTTCATCCAATTTACACGGTTATAATGTTCACAACCCCATTGGTTATAAACAATATCTTTTCTCATATTGGCAAAATCTAGGACATCTTCAAACCAAATTCCTTGATAAGCAAGGTTATGAATTTCAAATACACATTTCGTATTTGCCCAGAATTCATCAAACTTGTAATTTGAATGAAGATAAAGAGGAAGCATTGCAGTATGCCAATCGTTTGCATGAATTACATCAGCTCTAAAATTCAATGCTTTTGCATATTCCATAACAGCTAGAGAAAATGAAATATATCTTTCGTGTTCATAACGAGGGTCTAAATATTTTGGATAAACTTCTTTGAAACAAGAAAAGTACCAATCATTCTTAATAAAAAAAACATTGATTTTTGTATCAGGAAGTTTTGTCATATAAAGATTAAATTTGTGAGGTTGATTTCCGAAAGTCAACCACATTTCAGAATTTTCAACTTCTTTAATTCCATATTTTTCCTTATCAATACACCCGTGAAGAGGAGTAAAAATTGCAATTTCAGCATCTTTTTCAAGTTCTTTAGGCAAACTGCCAACAACATCAGCTAACCCACCAGCCTTTGAAAATGGTGCTACTTCGGCTGATGCAAATAAAATTTTCATTATTCCTCTCTTTCTGAACCTAGTTAATTATCAGAGAAGAAATCCTCAGGATTAACGACTTCACCGTCAACATCAGAATTATTCTCTACCGGCTCTCTTGTGCTTTCATTCTCTTCAACCGGACTATGTAACGGATTATTCACCGGCTGAACTTCTCTATTTGAATTCTCGGACATAAGTTCTCTGATGTCAACATTTAAGTTAAAATTAAGTTCATATTTTTGTACAATATCTGTTGCTTGATTCAAGCAAATCTCGGCTTTATCCTTAGCTTGAGTACACATCAAAACTTTGTACATATTAAATTTATTTAACATTGTTAAATATTCGCTAATGCCACCAATTTTTTCCATTTGAATGTTTGAATTGTTCAAAATACCATAAGCTATATCGTATTTACCTTGTTTAATATTCAAAATACTCAAAATGTACCAAGTTAAATGAACAATAGAAACCATTCCTTTTTCTTCTGCTGTTTTTATAATTTTATAGCACATAGTATTTGCTTTTCGGAATGAATTCAATTGGATATAAGAATAAGCAATCAATACATCAGCAAACAATTCAAACTTGAACAAATACATCGCTTTTGCTAACAATTTTGCCTTATAAACTTCTTGAGCAAATGCAACAGCATCATTTTTGAACGAAACAAATGCATTTATCAAATGATAAATAATATTTGGGAAAACGTTATCACCTTTTAAATTAGGAGTAAGTGAAACTTTTTGTCCTTTAATAAGATTTTGTAATTGAGAAAATATTGCAAATTCTTTTGGAATAAAATTGAATAATTTGTTCGCAATATCCAAAAATTCATTTACATCTTCTTTCAATGAAATCACATCAACAAGAGCAATATCAGCAATACATTCCACAAGTATCAACTTGAATTCTTCTTTTGAAATTCCAACATAACGAATATTATCAATTTTTGAAGAATCCAAAACATTCAAAACATTATAACCAATGTCTAAACAGTCATCATACGCTCCGGTATTGAAAAGGATTTTGACATGAATCATCGACATCACTAAATAATTCAAATCAAAATTTTCTGCAGCCGGATCAATAGAAACACCGTCCATCGCAGATAAAACCTTGTGTG
>JBNMKP010000156.1:0-4423 GCA_050874405.1 bacterium | reverse complement strand
GTAGTACCCCTCCTCGAAATCAAAGATTTCGTTCCTCCCGCAAGGGGGGGACATGTAGTTTTGTAGTCTTTTACTTTTAGTATTGATACCCACCCCACCCCTCCCTAATCAGGGAGGGAGGTAAATTTTAAAATGTAATGATGTTTATATTTGTTCACTTTTGTTTTAATGGGGATTTGTTTATTGTAAAATAGTTATATGGATATTAATGCGGTTAAAGAGGTTTGGTGCAGAGTTAAAGATGAGCTGGAAAAGACTCTCCCTGAACATATTTTTTATACTTGGATTACCCCGTTGGAAGCGGTTGATTATGAGAATTCTACTCTCGTTCTTCTATCTCCACACCCAATGGCTGTTGATATTTTGAAGAAAAATTGGACAGATAAAACTAAGGCTCCTGTGAAAAAAGTTCTTGGTTTTGATGCTACTTTTTCGCTTTCTTATGATTCAGAATTTGCCAACAAGTACATCAAAGCTAGAAAAAAAGAGCTATCAAAAAGGGTTGCTGGTCAAACAGAAGAAGAACGTCAAACTGAAGATGCTAAGGTTTCTCTTGCTCAAATGCAATCCAGTGCTAATTTGAATTTAAATCTGAAATTCGAAAATTTTGTTGTGGGTGAAAATTCAAAATTTGCTTACAATGCGGCTTTTTCTGTTGCGAATAACCCGTCTAAAAAGTTTAATCCGTTGTTTATCTATGGTCAATCCGGTTTAGGCAAAACTCACTTGATGCAAGCAATTGGACACTTTATAATCTTCAACAAACCGGAATTGCGAGTTCGTTATATTCGTATGGAAGATTATTTTAACGAGTGGGTTCGATGCTTTCAGTATAACGATATGCCAAATGGCAAAAAGAAAAAAGTTTGTAATAATTCTCAGATGAGAAAATTTCACCAAAAATTCCAAAATGTAGATGTTTTGTTGATGGACGATATTCAATTTATTGAATCAAAAATGAAAACTATGGAAGATTTTTTCTCTACATTTGAGGCGCTTTATACAAATAATAAACAAATTGTTATTGCTTCAGATAGACTTCCGGGGGATATTCCAAAGCTTGATAATCGTTTGAGAACTCGTTTTGAAATGGGTTTGGTTGTGGATATTGTTCCGCCTGATTACGAAACTCGTTTTGAAATTGTTAAGGCTTATTCTAAAGAACTTGAAGTCGAAGCAGATGATGATGTCTTTGCATATATTGCAGAAAACTTTGTCAATAATGTTCGTGAATTGAAAGGGGCATTTAACAAAGTTAGTGCCTATGCAGAGTTTACAGGGGTTGGTGTCACTCTTGATTTGGCTAAAAAAGCTTTGAATTGTGAAGCGAAGAAAAAAGAAATTACAATTGAAAATGTAGCTCAAAAAGTTGCTGATTATTTCAATTTGACTGTCAAAGATTTAAAGAGTACGGCTCGTCAACAAAAAATTGCACAAGCTCGTCATATCGCGGTTTATTTGTCACGTGAAGTTTTGCAGATGAGTTATGAGGCGATTGGTGATTATTTCTGCAAAAAGCATACTACGATTATGTATTCTTGCGATTTGGTTGATGATAAATTGAAAACAGATTCAGAGTTGCAGGAAAAAGTTGAAGAGATTAAGGCATCTTTGAGGGGTTAATATAGAATGTACGATTATATAAACGGAAAATTTTCTTACAAAACTTCCAGTGCAAAGGGTAATTTTGCTACAGTTGAAACTGGTGGTGGAGTTGGTTATTTGTTTGAAATTATGGCTCGTGATTATGCGAATTTGCCTGATGTAGGTGAAAATTTGAAGATGTATTGTGTGCTTATCCACAGGGAAGACAAGATGTCTTTATGTGGGTTTTTAAAAAGAGAAGACAGAGATATTTTTAATATTCTTACTTCTGTTTCCGGTGTAGGCTCAAAAATGGCTTTGACTTTGTTGGATTCTTTTGAAGTTTCTGATTTGGTAGGTTTTGTGCTTGATGAAAATTACAAAGAGCTAACAAGAGCAAAGGGTGTTGGACCAAAATTGGCTCAAAAAATTATTCTTGAATTGAAAGACAAATTAACTTCTTATCAAGGTGGAAACGTTACAACAACTTCATCAAGTGGTGTTTCTGTTCCGAAATCTCAGAATGTTGAAGATGCTCAAATGGTATTGTTATCTTTGGGGTATGAGAAAGATGAGGTTGCGACTGCATTAACGAAGTCGGTTGCAAAATTATCAAAAGATGCACCTGCAGAAGATATTTTGAAAGAAGCTTTGCGAATTCTTTCGTTGTAAGAAATTGGTAAATAAAACAATATTGCGAATGTTCAAAAAATCTAGTATAATAAGAATACTTCTATTCTGTCATTACGAGGAAAGATAATTTACAAGGAGTGCAGGAATTAGAACGGAGTGACGTAGTAATCTTGAACGAATAAAGATTATCATTCTGAAGTAATTTCAGAATCTCCTAAAATAAAAACGAAAAGAAAGGATAAATAATGCCAAAACGCAATCATAGAACGGCTTTCGGGGGGGGGGTAACCCATAATAGCCTAGTAGCAAAGGTTTGCAAAGGATTAAAAAATAAATTTAACCGTTTATTTGATGAAGAATCAAATTCTAATACTTTACACGGTTATAAACTATATGTCATTACGAGGAAAGATTATAAACAAGTAATGAAAGGATTAGTACAGAGTGACGTCGTAATCCCAGACAAGGAAAACAATAATGAGATGCTGAAACAAGTTCAGCATGACAGTTTCTTATATTGTCATTCTGAGCGAAGCGAAGAATCTCATAACTTAGAATCCCCAAGAGCACAAGATTACGACGTCGCTTCGTATAATAAATTGTGCATGGTGGAAAATAATTCTCCTCGTAATGACATGCATATCGTCATTGCGAGCGAAAGCGAAGCAATCCAGTTAATAGAAATGATAAGTAATAAAACAAAGAAAGATGAACAAATGAACTGTAACAAAAATCATGTCATTACGAGGAAAGATAATGAGCAAATAATGAATGGGTTAAAACAGAGTGACGTAGTAATCCCAAACATTGCGCACCAATGTCACCTTGAAACCCTCACCCGAATTTGTAACGTTCACTTTAGTTCACGAACAAATTCTGCCCTCTCACAAAGAGAGAGGGCTAAAGGCGTAAAGAGCTTAGTGCCAGTGTGCCTTAATGCCCTAGTGCCTACTAAAAATAAAGCCGCATTCACCCTTGCAGAAGGTGCTACGCACGTAGACATGCCACCAACAAAGGCGAAACTTGCATTTACTTTGGCGGAAGTTCTAATCACTCTCGGAGTAATCGGAGTAGTTGCAGCAATTACTGTCCCAACACTTATGCAGAAATATTATGAACACCAAACAATTGCTAGATTACTTGAAACGTCATCAATAATTGCACAAGCTATAAAATCATCTGAAGAAGAGTATGGTGAAATTGCAGGTTGGGGATTAACACAGAATGAAAAAAGTGCGAAACTATTATTTGAGAGAATAAGTCCTTTTCTGAAAGTTGCAATTGATTGTGGTACGGTAGATAGTAAAGGTAATTGTTTTTCAAAAGAGAACTATGCAACTTTAAAACCAAATGGTGATAAAGTTGATTATTGTTTAGAAAATAGTAAATATAAACTTTCTTTAATTAATGGTTCTTCTATTTCAATGCAAACGATGATTAATGCAAGAAATATCCAATTTAATATTGATACCAATGGTCCCTCTAAGCCGAATATTATTGGTAAAGACTTATTTTTATTCCAATATGATACCGAAACACGTTCTTTGATTCCAATGGGAAATCCAAATTCTCGTTATCCTTATAAAGAAAATTGTAATTTAAATAGTAGAGGGCAAGGTTGTGCATATTATGTTTTGATGTTTAAAAATATGAATTATTTGCATAAAAAATAATGTAACCTGATTTTTGGGGAGTTGAATGATGATACTACCCCTCTTCGAAATTAAAGATTTCAGTATTCCTGCAAGTGGAGGTTCTTAAGTATTTCTTGTCATTTATTTTTCTTCTTTCTATTTTACTTCTCACAATTTCCTAAAATTCTTCGTATTCTATCTTTACGAATATCAAAATTCGTGCTATCATATTTAAAAAGTTTTAGTGAGTGTTTATTAGAGGGTTACAATTATGATGACTAAAGAAGTTAATGACTGGCTTAGAAAAGTTGAAAATGGTAACTATTCTTCTTGGGAAATTATGGAAGAATTTACTAAATTCCACAAATATCTTACAAAAGAAGAAGTTGAGCAGATTAAAAACAGATTGAAAAATTCTATCCGCCGTTAATTATATAGTAAAACTTGACGCAATATGTTATAATAAATAAGGAGTCTGAAAGAGGTTTTCGATGTCTTATTATGATGAGTTGTTGTGCAAAATTCCTAAGATTAAAAAAGTTTTAGATAACGATAAAAATTATGTGATTTAT
>JBNMKP010000155.1:0-4460 GCA_050874405.1 bacterium | reverse complement strand
TTGCGCTGCTAAGCCTGTTTCTACTCCTGTCGCACCTTGTTGTACTGTACTTGTAAGTCCTCTTTCTACACTTACAGCACCTTGTTGAGCTGCTTTTTCTGCTGTAGTTGCAGCTTTTGATGCGGCTTTAGCTGTTTTGTAAGCGGTATAGCCACCTTTAAGGATTTTAGAAGTTCCTAGAGTTGCAACAGTAATACCACCATCAATTACGCCGTCTTTTACGTATTCGCCTAATTCACCGTCTTTTAAGCCTTCTTTTGATACTGCTTTATTTGATACATCAATTGCAATATCTGCGGCTGCTGTTACTGCTCCTGCTGTACCTAATGCAGTGGCGTAAGCTCCTAAAGAAGCTCCTCCTGATGGAATAGCAGTAGCTACAGCAGCGATACCTGCAGCAACTTTAGCTCCTGTTTTAACCCATTCGCCACCTGCTTGTTGTGATTCATTGTATTTTGCTACTCTGTAGCCAATATCATTTTGTGTACCAAAAGCTTTTTGGTAGTTGGCTTTTGTTGGGCGTAAGTAGTAATTTGCAATTGCATTTTGGTTGTAATTAACACCATATATTTGTTTAAATTTAGTTTTGAATTGTGCATCGCCTTGTTTAGCGGCATTTTTCAATTGGTTGATGTTATTTCTGTAAGTTTTTAAATCTTCTCTAACTTTTGAAGCTCTATTGTTTGAACCCCAAAGTACACTAATACCGTCAGCAACATCTTCTGCCCAACCGTCAGCATTCATTTGTTTGTCAAATGCTGCTTGAGCTTGGTCTAATTGATTGCTCATCATATTAACAGTTACTTTTTGTGCTGTACCTTTGTCAGCTTTGATTTGGTCTGCAAAATTGTTTTTTGCAACCCATTTATTATCTAAGATAGTGCCGTCTTGTGCCATAATCCAAGTTCTACCTTTAGCATCAACTACGGCTTTTCTTCCGTGTGTAAGTTTTGCATTTGGAATTTCGGCATAAGTTCCAGAATGAAGTTTTCCGTCTTTGCCTTTAATTTTACCTTGAACTTTTTTGCCTGATGCGTAAAGATTTGTATTTTGAACGTAGCTTTCTTTTAATATTGTTCCGTCATGTGCAACTGTAGAAATTTTGCCATCTTTACCTTTAACAAGTTTTCTTCCGTTACCTGCTTCACCAATTACGGTAAATGTTTCTTTTTTACCTGATTTGTAATGACCGGTAACTTTTGTACCTTGTCCTTTGTGGTTTTTCAATCCCATTTGACGATATTGAGCTTCTTGTGCTGCTGCTTGAGCTTTTCTTGCTGCAGCTGCTGCGGCTCTTTGTTCTCTGATAGCTGCTGCTCGTGCATCTCGTTGTTGTTGAATTGCAGCTTCTTGTTTTGCACCTTGAGCATCTTTTCTATTTTGAAGTGCCGGAGAATCTGCTTCGATTTCTCCTGGAACTTTGATTTCATCACCAGCTGCGAATGATTCTTTGCCGTTCAATTCTTTTAATGCTTCTTCACTGCAACCGAATTTATTGGCAAGATCAGATAAAGATTCTCTATTTTGAACAATGATACCTGTTGTATTGCCTTGTCCATCATAAGTTGCTTGGTATTTTTGTTCTCCAATTGTTTTTTCTTGGTTAAGTTTTTTGTTATCTAAGTTGTAGATGTTTGTAGTTGGGTTACCATTATCATCGGTTGTTTTTTCGGTATAACCTTTTTCGTAGTATTCTCGGTCTGCAATTCTACCGTTGTCGTTGATGTGTTCAGTAAGTAGAACATCGCCTTTTCTTACTCTGGTTGTTGTTTTGTTAATTCCTGGTTCGGAGATGTTTTCTGTTGTTGTTCCATCTTCTGAATATGTGTATTCTGTGCGTTTTTCTTTTGCCGGAATTCCTTCATTTTCAACTTTTGAATTTAAGATTTCATTTCCGTTTTCATCAAAAGTGTAGTTTGAAGTTGTTGTACCTTGTTTTTCAACTTTAGCTTTCGGTTTTCCGTCAGTAAAAGTTGTTGTTGCTACAGAATTTTTCTGATGGTTAGTTTCAACTTTTTTAGTTGGAGTTGTGCCGTCTTGTGCATATTCTGTTTCAACTGTAGATAGTGTTGTTTCTCCGTCTTTTGTTTCAACTTTATCTTTTAATAATTTTTTATTTTCGTCTAAAAATTTTGTAGTTGTATTGCCGTTTTCGTCAGATTGAATTAATTGAGATGATTTGTCAGGGTTAATGACTTCTTGACTACCATCTTTATATGTTACTTGAACAAGTTTTTGTCCATTTTCTGTAATGACTTTGGCATCTTCTACATTTTCAGTATTTTTAATATTAGCGTTTAAGAACTTAAGAACATCTTTTTTCTTAACTTCGCCTTTTAGTCCGTTTTCTTTGATGAATTTTCTAGCTTCTTTTCTAGAAACTTTTCCATCACTAGATTTATCAAGTCCATCTTTGAAATCTTGTAATTCTTTCGCATCAATAACACCATTGTTATCTGAATCAACCTTGTTAAAGATAGATTGTTCTTCCTTGGTAAGTTGTTCTGCTTTCATACCTGCTTGAAGTTTGTTCAAATCAATATTTGATTTCTTTCCAAAAGACCCTACATTCAAATCTGCCATGTTCTTAAACCTTTCAAAATTTTCGTTCTATATGAATTTCTACGGTATTATTTAAAAGGTTCTTTAGTTCTCCTAGAGGGGACGATATTTGTTTTCCCTATTATAGCTTGATTTAAGCCCTAAAAAATTCGTATTTACAATCCGTTACAATTTGATAGATGTTAAGTTATGTGACGGGAATTATATCTTTGGTATATCAAGATTGAGGGTGTGTTTTGATTGTTGATAAACCGCATTTTTGAAATCGACAATGTATTTGGGGCTAATTCCATTTTTGTAAAATACACCTTGGCGGTAAAGTTCGACTAGTCTATCAACGTATTTTTGACAATTTTCTCGTGCTTGCGGACGACGTTTCAATTGATCCACAAAATCAATATTTTTTCTTGCAGAATTTTCTCTTGTTGTCGCTCCTCCAAAGTTAGACAAAGCATCTTGACCGCCACAAGATTTTGGCAAGATGTGTTCAATAGATGCAAGTGATGGCCACATAAGTCTATGCCCGATTTTGTCAGGTGTTTCTGCAGCAACTTTCATTACATAAGCTGAAACACTTTCTTGTGATGTTGGGAGGGTTTGTGCAATTGCGATAAGTTTGTCTTGCAATTTTTTATCCGGAACATCACCAATTACTTTTATCAAATCATACAAAAATGATTTTCTAGAAAATGGCAAAATTACCTCTTCTCTATTCAATCTTGATTTTGAAAGCTCTATCAAGTTTTTTAGTTGTTCGTTATTCTTTAATACAGATTTTCTCAAAATTAACTCTTGAAAAGCTAAAACTTTTTTCTGATTTGCAAGTGTATTTGCATTCGTTGAATTCGCAAACCGTTTGGACTCTTTTATGAGTTTATTCATAACTTTTTTCTCTTTTATGGTTCCTTTGTTTACGATATCTTCTCTGATTTTTGTAAGTTTGTATTTGTATTCATAAGATGAAAAAGGTATGATAATCGGTTTTTCATTCAATTTCTTATCCGTGTCGTCCATTAATTTTTTGAACGGACGTTTGTATTTTTCCGGCAATGCATAAGCTGCTTCTGTAAGTTTTCTGAAAATTGGTGCTTGTTTTTTACGCAAACGACGTCGATAAATTGGTTCAACTTCTTGTAACAATTCCTGAATATTTTTATCTGGGTGTACAGCCGCTCTGTCTTTCAAAATATCAAAAACTTTAGCCTCAATCCCTGTAAAACTTTCTCTATATTTGCTCAATGTTTCGACAACACTTGATGCCGGTTGAAAAAATGTTTGGTTTTTCAACATTCGGGAAAGTTGTTTAGGGTCAATCATCTGAATTCCACTATACATACAAGGAAGTCCGTAACTAAAAAGAATTCGAAGTTTTGAGGAATTCTGAATTGCTGTAAAATTCACAGGATAAACATAAGGCATGCCTTTCAAGTCCGAAATTTGGCGTTCACTATTAGCCAAATTATTTCCTGTTGCTCCATGGTTTGCGGAGTTTGATTTAATTTGACTATTCAGGTTATTTAGATTTACCGCCGGAACTCTCATGTTTTTGCCTTTATAAACACTTTTAACCTTACAGACTCTCGACTGTTTACTATATCGGTAAAATAGCAAAAAACTTTAATAATTTCTACTTTTTAATAAATTTTTGTTAAAGTTACTCTTTATCTTTCTTTTTGATTTTTAAAACATCGTTTTCGATTTGCATTTCAATTGTATCTTTTTCAGGGTCGATTTTTAAAAGTTCAATAATTACTTTTGGTATGAAAAGTGACCAACCATTACCTGTTCTGAAAAATTTTCTCTCCATATTTGTCTTTATCTATTACATTGTCTATAACATGTACTTTACAAAAGATAAGAAGTGTTTTATATTATAACATGTTTATAACAGGTTATAA
>JBNMKP010000154.1:0-4497 GCA_050874405.1 bacterium | reverse complement strand
GTATTAAAAAGATATCTCGCTTCAACTTGTCCATCGGCATTTGAACCTTTTTGAACATATACATTATATTTTTTGTTAAATTCATCTGATTCCATAGTAACTTTTTCAAAACCCTCCGGAACATGGTTAAATATGTTTTTAGAATAAATCAGAACTCTGGATTTAATTTTCTTCTGCATTTTAAAGTGCATTGCAATGCCTTTAAATAGTAATGTTGTGTCTGATTTTCCATTTTTAAGTTTTTTAATATTTGTAATTTCAGACTCAGAAATTACAAAAGGAACATCATTATAAATTCCACTAAATTTATCATCAACCGAATCATAACTTACATCCTTCTTAAAAAACATTGAATTATTATATTCAAGAAAAGGTATTCCTCCTACACCATATATAATATCCTTACTAAAAACACTCAAAAGAAGGGGAAAAAGTTTATTCTTAATATCAAATTGATAATTTTTATTTTCTAGAGAGATAGCTGTACATATTGATGCTATGCAGAGTATGACAGCAAGCACAAAATGAACTTTCAAACTATAATGTCGTTCATTTTTCCCCGGCATAAAACCGGCAAGAAATGACAGAAAATAAGTGGTTAGCCAACTTTTGCCATATAGTTTTCTAGTATATTCTTTTTGCCATTTTTGCCATTGAGGTAAATTGATTTGCATTGTTTTTGCAAATTCTATAGCAAATTGATTTTTATACTTGTTCATACATTCATTTGTCATTATTATTTTTTCCTTTTTACAATCCTGTTTTACTAGATAAATTTAGTATTTCTAAGAACGATAAAACTGATGCGAATTCGTCAAACAATGTTTGATAATTATTTATGTCCTCAATTTTTTTAAACAATGGATTTATTTCAAACAAATCCTTATTCGTCTGCAAAAGAACCAGCATTGTATCATCATAAATTGAGCATTGCATTTTACCAACTTTAAAACTTGTTTGAAGTTGCATAAATCTATCCATAAATGCAGTGTTGAACAAATATCTAGCTTCTATCTGACCACGAGTTTCATCTTTTGTTTTTTGAACATAAACACTATACTTTTTATTAAATTTTTCATATTCAAACTCAACTTTTTCATAACCCTTTGGTACATTAATATCTAATAGTCCTTTTGAATAAATTAAAACCCTTGATTTAACTTTCTTTTGCATTTTAAAATACATTGAAATACCTTTGAAAAGTCTTGTTTCTTGGGTTTTACCATGCGAAGTTTTGAGATAATTCAAGTTTGCTTCTGTAATAACAAATGGACTGTTATTAAAAATACCACAAAATTTATCATCTACAGACGCATAACATACAGGTTTGTTAAATAACATAGAATTATTATATTCTGAATACGAAATTTCACCATAATCATAAGCAATATCATAACCAAAAGCTTTTAAAAGTTTTGTGTAAAGATCTTTTTTAATTTCTTCTTTCAATCCATAACATTCAAAAAAGATAGTCGCAAATATTGAACCAATAAAACCAAGTATTGCTAATATAATATGAAAATTTAAATCATAATCTGCTCCTTCTCTTTTAGCTGGAATAAAACCGGCAAAGAAAACACCAATATATGCTAATACCCATTTAGTGTATAAATTCTTTATACGATTTTTTTTAGATTCATTCCATCTTGCAGCATTTATCTGCATAACTTTTGCAAATTCAAGTGTAAATTTTTCTTTATATTTGTCCATACATTGTGGCATTATACTTCCTCCTACAATTCGAAAATACTCTCTTTTAGTAAGTTATCAAAAGAGAGTATTAAAACTTTTAAAATTATTTTCCTATTTCTAAAGCTCTTTGGGCCATTGATTTTGTAATATTTACAAGTGCAAGGTTTGCTTCATAAGCTCTCTGTGCCATTAAAGCATCAGCAATATCAACCATTGCATTTACGTTTGATGCTCTAATATAACCATTTGCATCTGCATCTGGGTGACCCGGTTTGTAAATCTTTTCTCCAAGTGTCGGATCTTCAACAACACCGGAAAAACTTACACCACCCTCAAGATAAGGAAGTGTTCCAACGCCAAAAACATCTTCTTTCATTGTATTCATCAATCCGTGGAATGAAATATCATCTGTTGCATTCAATACCGGAATTTTTCTAACATAGTTAGGAGTATCAAGGTTTGCAATGTTTTTTGCGTGGATATCAATTCTCTTGCCGTGAACTTTTAAGGCATTTGCTCCGATATCTATTGAATCCATTATACTCATTTATATTTCACCTGCCTTATAATTACTTACCTACATTTATTACTGTTTTCATTTCAGTAACAATGTTTGACATTCTTCTTGTTGCCATTGAATAAAGAATAGAGTTTTCTTGCATTTGAAGAAGTTCATTTGCAGAATTTATCGGTCCTTCTTCTTGGTCAGTTGCAATGGCTGATGGTCCAAGTTTTTCTGACAATCTGGTTTCTAAAGGGTTATTCATAGTACTCAAGTATTGTCCAAAATCAATATCTTGTCTTATGTACCCAGGAGTATCAACGTTAGCAACATTTGAACCCAAAGCTCTTTGTCTTTGAGAAATCAAATCCATCATTAATGATACTTTGCCCATACTATCTAGTGATGTGTACATTATCTATACCTTAACCCTCTCTAATATTAATTGATTTGTTGTACATTGTATCTGCAAGTTTTAGCATTTGCATACTTGCGAGCATTGAAGCATTCAATCTTAACAAATCTGTTGCTGATTGATAAATACTTACATTTGCTCTTTCAAGATTATTTTGTTTAAAACAATCATGGTTTTTTATAAGTCTTCCCTCACCGGCATCTGCAGTTGCAACAAGTCTGTTCATATCAGCAGACTCCATACCATCAGGATTGTCAAATCTCACAAGAGGAATATTCCCAATTTTTTCCGGTTTGTCACCTTTTTCAGCATAAGCAAAAACATCACCGTTCGGTTTAATTTCAAATTTGAAACAGTTTGTAGGAATTTGAATTCCCTCTCCGACCAACCAACCGTCACTAGTTGTTAAGTAGCCGTTTTTACCTTGTTTAAAAGCACCATCTCTTGTGTATTGAACTTCGCCTGATGGTGAAACTACAGGAATAAACCCAGGGCCATCAATTGCGACATCATAAGGATTACTTGTGATTCTAATTGAACCTTGTGAATAATCCGTTCTAACAGCACCTGTAAGATATCCGTCTTCTTTTAAAATTTGTTCAAAAGTCACTTTTTTATAACCTGTTGTATTTACGTTAGACAGATTATTGGCAATTTGACCAAAACGTTCAAATTGGATAAGTGCGTTATTTGTTCCTTTTGAAATTATTCCTTGTAAGTTATACATTTTTAACCTCTATTGTTATGAAGCTGAACTCAATTGAGAGATAGCTTTACCTAAATTTGCGTTTTGAAGCATGAACATCTGTCTGTTTGCATCAAAATTTTTCATAATTGGCATCATCGTAATAAATTCTTGTTGCAACGAAACATTTGAAAATTCGTTATATCCTTGTTTAACATTTGGATCCATAACAAGAATACCATTCGTATCAACAACACCAATTTGACCAACATTCATAAGTTTATTTGTATCAGGATTGAATAATGAAATTTTTCCTGATTTGTCAATTTTAATTTGTTTCAAATCCTGTGGCACAAATGGAAGTTGAATAGGAGTACCTGCACTTGACAAAACATGTGCATCTTCTAATGTCAACAAAGAACCATCTTTACCAATCTTGAAACGACCGTCCCTTGTAAGTTTGATACCATTTTCAGATTCGGTTTGGAAGTACCCTTTATTAGCTAATGCGATATCCAAAGGATTGTCTGAAACTGCAATACGACCAACTTTATCATCTTTAGTTGTTGACAAGGCATGAACTCCAAGAAATTCTGCAAATGAAGAAACAACAGCCTCTTTTCTTTGGTATCCGACTTTATCAAAACCTCCGATATTTTCGTTACTAATTCCGATAAGTTCGCTATCCAAATGCATTGCACGGATAGATGTTGTCAATCCGTTTTCATTATAAAAAATACCGCCATTTATACGCATAGTACCACCTCTACATGTTATTTATTAATTATTGTCGGACATTTTGAAATTTTTCTCAATGTTTCCGCCAAAAATCATCTGTTTATAGGAGATTTTGCATGTATTTAATGATATTTTTGCAAAAGTCAAATAATGATTGGGATATAATAAAAAATCTTCCGAAAAAGAAAGTCTCATCAAATTGATAAGACTTATAAATATACATTTACCCCACACACATGCTATCATACAAAAATAGGATTGTCAAGACGTGTATTTTTATTACAAAATAATAAATTCAATTAATAGATTGCCGAAAATGAAATTATAGTGTAAAATGTTCGTATGAAAAAGGTTAGTTTAATATTAATACTTTTCATAATGACAATATTACCCAGTGCTGCAAAAAATCAATCCGACAAGAATATAGAGAGCAAATCAAACAATTCAAAAGTTTTTGTATATCAT
>JBNMKP010000153.1:0-4498 GCA_050874405.1 bacterium | reverse complement strand
GTTCGGCAAATTTTTCTTGAGAGAGGGTTCTTTTTGTTCTTTCGACCCTAAAATTTAGCCCTATTCTTTTTAATACCTCTTCGTAATCTGACATAGTCAGAATTTATACTATTGACAATGTGTATTCTATACTATTATAATAGTGTAAAATAAATAACCAAAAGGACAATAAAATGAAAACACTTATAGACTTATCCACTTATCAACCTATAGACTTGAACAATAAAAACGTAAAGAACTTATTGCCTTATTCCCCTAATGCCTTATTGCCTCAAAAGAAACTTGCTTTTACATTAGCGGAAGTCCTAATCACCCTCGGTATTATCGGAGTAGTTGCGGCTTTGACAATTCCGAGTCTAATAATTAATTACAAGGCTAATAAACTTCGTACTCAGTTTTTGAAATCATATTCTACTATTCAGCAAGTTTTTAAACAAATGGAAGCAGATGGGGTTTCTTTGAATGCCGCTGATTATACTGACCATGCAAGTTATTATAAAACATTTGCAAATTATTTGACAGGAGTTACAGATTGTGGAAATTACGGAACTTCTTGTTTTAGTTTGGAATTAAGAAATAATTATAATAATATGAATAAAGAAAAAACTAGTGTTAGTTCTTTAGGTTTTTATTTGGACGATGGTGTTCTTTTGTTGCAGGACGGTTCGCTTTTTATGTTTGAAAATTGTCCATTATGTACGGATAATCCTCCTGTAATGGTTTCTGTCGATTTGAACGGGTTTAAAAATCTTCCTAATCGTTTTGGTTATGATGTTTTTACATTTCAACTTGTTGATGAAAATCTAAAGACTATGGGTGATAGAAATACAATGTACACCGATATGGATAAATATTGCAGTTTAAATAGTAATGACAAATACAATGGAATTGCTTGTGCACAAAAGGCTCGTTCTGAGTCTGATTATTTTAAATGGGCTGTTAAAAATTTGAAATAGAATTCTATTTTTTTAACCTTGCGAGTAATTTTTTTGCAGGAGAATATTCTGGTAGAATTTCAAGGCAAGTGTTCAATGATTTTTCGCATTTTTCGTAATCTTCGTCATTGTAATAATAAATGTATGCAAGTAAATAATGCAGTTCTGGGTCGTTGTAAAACTTGTCTTTTGCTCGTCTTAAAAAGAACATTGCCGCAGGCATTAAGTTGTTAGCCCAGAAAGCTCGTCCTACGAATTTGTAGCATTCTGGGTTGTAATATGCCATGTAGTCTGCATATCGAATTATTTTTTCTACATAATCACCTTTGCAATATAAAATTAAGATATTTAAGTCTATTTCTAAAAAGTTTCTTATTTCAAAATATGTTGGAGGAGTTGTTAACTTTCCTCGTAGCATTTGGATTAAGGTTAATCCCCAATGCGCTCGGATATCTTTATTTGAAACTTTTTCAAAACACTTAACAGCAGATGAAAGTTTGTCCAAAATTATGTAGCAGTAACCGGCTTCTACAAAATACTCATTCTTTTCAAAGAATGTTTTGCAGCCTTTAATTTTTCCTGACAAAAAATCTTGTTTTATCTGCTCATATTCAACTGTCATATCTTTTTACTATAATAAATTTTTGCTGTCACTGTTTACAAAAGTAAAATCAGGCATCATTGATTTAATCATCATTGCTTGAATTACTTCAGGTGAAAGGTTTTTATCTTGTCCAGACATATATGGAACTAAGTTCATCAAATCATCGTTTGAGGATTTTGAACTGTTATCGTTACCTAGTAGCATTCTTAACTCATCAAGTTCTCTTTGAGATTGAGTGAATTCTGGATCTTGAGAAAGTTTTTTCATTTCATCAGATGGTGCTACATAAGCAAGTTTTATTGTTCCTGAATCACTTTGTTTGTCAAAGTGTTTGATGTCGTTAACATTATTCATGTCTTTTTCAGGACTATCATCACCTGTGTTAATAGATTCTTGAATTTTTCTCAATTGAAGCTGTTTGTATTCTTTGTTCAAATCTGGTGACAAACCATTACCATAAGGTGCATTGATGAACTTATCAAGTTGTTCATCTTGTGTTGCAAATGGTAAATTGATTTTGTTTTTGTCATCATCTTTTCCATTATTTTGACCATTTTTGTTGTCTTTATTTTCATCAACTGCTTGTGGTGATAATTTATTTTGCAATTTAACAAGGTTTCTGTTGATTAAAACATTAGGGTCAACAGGTGTTAAATCAACATTGTTGCCAATATTAGCATAAGGGTAAATCAAATCCGGTTCGTTTACGTTTTGGTAACATTTTTCTTTGTCTTCTCCAAGTACGCAGTTACGACCGTTTGTTGCATATTTAACAATCATTGGATTTGCATTTAATGAAATTACTTTTTCATAAGCTTTGATTGCGTTTTCTTTGTCACTTACTTTTGTATAGCACATTGCCATGTAGTAAAATCCCAAAGTATCATTTGGGTGAAGTTTTACATAAGAAATACATTCTTGAAGACAACCGGCAAAGTTACTCTTTTTATATTTGGCTCTAATGCTTTCTAAAGATGGATTAGAATAGAAAGACTGTGCTGTTGTCCAACCTGCTTTAACTTCCGGATCTCCATATACGTTTCTTGAAGATTCTCTTAGAATTTCGTTTCTACGAGGTTCATTAGAACTTGTTTGGGTTGATGAATCATCAGCTGATGAAGAATAATTTAAAGAAGAAGTTGGAACAGATGATTGAGAAGATTTTTGTCCAGCCATAGAGTTTGAATAGAATTCGCTCATAGCTTGTTCTCTTTCTGCTGATTGTGTATTTGTCGGGTGGGTATCTTCATACAAATTGTAGTTCTTCAGTGGATTTTGCCAACCATAAGTTACTGAAGATACTGTATTTAATACCATTATTGTTGCTACTAATAACCCGATTTTCTTCTTCATTATTTTATCCTCTTAGAATTCCTTTTAATAAAAATATCTTCTACGTCAAGGTTATTATATGATATTAAAAATAATACGTCATAATCCAAATGTATGATATTAAGATTTTCTCATTGCAAATTTGCAACCACAGTAATTTTGTCTATACAGATTTAATTCTTTAGAAATTTCATTTGTTTTTAGAAATCCGTCTTGTTTTCTAAAATTTGTAGATAAGTATATCAAATCTTCTTCTTGGGCAATTCTTTCTCCAATTGCGGTGAGCTTTTCATAATTTTTGTGTGGGCTTATTACCATTGAGGTTGTGAATTCTTTTATTCCGAGTTTTTTTGCAAGTTTTGCTGCATTATGAAGTCGAAGTTCAAAACACTTGTCGCATCGTTTTCCTTTTTCGGGTTCATTCTCCAGTCCTTGGACAAAGTTGTAATATACTTCCGGCTCGTATTCTCCAATAATCAATTCGCACCCAAAATGATTACATAATGTTTTTTCTGCCTCTAATCGTTTTTGATATTCTTCTAGAGGGAAAATATTTGGGTTGTAAAAATAGGCAACAACAGAATATCCCATATCCTGTAAAAGTGATATGGGATAAGCTGAACAGATACTGCAACATGTGTGCAGTAATATTTTTTTATTCGAATAAGTGTTTAGGTTTTGCTCCATGCTCCATTGCCCATTTTTTCAAGTCGTGGTATCCTTTGATGCCCAACTCGTAATCATCACCCATTTGAAGAGCCGGAGTTCCCATTTGTGAACTCTTAGTCAATGAGTAATCAATTTCTTTTTGGATAATATTATTTACTTCTGTAGAATTTGCATCTTTTTTAAGTTTATCCATATCCAAGCCAAAACCTGAATTTTTCAAGACGTCAAGAACTTCAACTTCTGTTGATGGTTTTTTCTCAAAGAATAATGAGTTAACTTCCCAGAATTTACCTTGCATTTGAGCTGCTTCTGCATATTTTGCCATTACACATGAACCTTCGTGAAATTCTTGTTTAAGGTATTTGTTACAACTTGTATCAAGTGGTAATGCGTGGTGTTCAATTCTTAGGTTTTTAAATTCGGTTACCAATTTGTGAATCATATTATTACATGCAAAACACATTGGACATTTGTAGTCTGAGAAGATATGCAATACAACGGCATCTTTATCTTTTGAACCTAAAACATTACCTTTGACAGCATAAGGATTGATTTCTGATTTTGTAAATTCACCATAATCTCTTTGGAATTTTAGAGCAGGTGAAAATTTAGCACTCGTGAATGTCCAGCTTAAAAATCCTACAGCGCAAATCATTACAACAGTGAATGCTATTCTGTAAGGAATTGGTTTTAAACCGTCTAATAAGTCTAAATAACTTTGTTTAAATGCTCCAACAATTCCTCCATTTAAATCTTTTACTGCAACGATTGCTATACATAAATCAATAAAGTATGTTAATGCGCACATTATACATAGTTTATGAATCCCGAACAAACTAACGCAAAGTAAAATCATTGAGATTGTGAAAGCAATAATTCCAAGTGCTGCAATGTAGTGGAATTTGTTTTTGAAAACTTCTAGAAATTTCAAAAGTGGAACTTTTTTTAGTTTATCTAC
>JBNMKP010000152.1:0-4551 GCA_050874405.1 bacterium | reverse complement strand
GATTAAGACTTCACTTCGGTAAATCATTGAATTTAATCGACGAATCTAAACATAATTTGTTATGGATTGTTGACTTCCCAATGTTTGAATGGAGCGATGAAGAAGGCAGATATATGGCAATGCACCACCCATTCACATCTCCAAACCTTGAAGATTTGGACAAACTAGGTTCTGGTGATTTAGGAAGCGTTAAATCTATAGCTTACGATATCGTTTATAACGGAACTGAACTTGGTGGTGGTTCTGTAAGAATTCACTCTTCAGAAGTTCAAAAGAAAATCTTCAAAGCTTTAGGATTAACAGAAGAAGAAGCACAAGAAAAATTCGGATTTATGGTTAATGCTTTACAATACGGTACGCCACCTCACGCAGGTTTGGCTATCGGTTTGGACAGATTGGTTGCATTACTTGCAAGAACAGATTCAATCCGTGACGTTATTGCATTCCCTAAGAATGCTGGTGCTAAAGACTTGATGAGTGATGCTCCGGGAATTGCTTCATTAAAACAATTGAGAGAATTACACATCAAAAGTACTGTAACTCCAAAAGTTTAACTTTTAAAACAAATATGAAAAACACCTTGAATTTAATCAAGGTGTTTTTTTATTTCAATTTTTTTCGAATAAATCTATGAGCCTCAATCACATCATCATAAGAAATCGGAGGAGGTCCTTCAATTATTTCAAGTGGAGTATGAGTTTCTGATTTTCGGTTAAAATTGAAAACGACTTCTCCAAAATCTTTGCCACATTTTTCGCATGATAAACGACAAAGCAAAATATCGCAATCCCTTTCTAAAATTTCAATAGAATTTTTAGAAAATTCATTCTTACAACGAGAACAACAAAGCCCCGAAAACAGTGATTTTATGTCTTTTTGAGTAAAATTTTTCATATCAATAATTTGTATTAAGTTTTGTAAAGTTTTCATATATATGTACTCTTAATTGTTATTTTAAAGCAAAAAATGGGATTAATATACATGAAACCAAAGGAGGCTATCATGGCAATTAATTTACTTCTATCCGGTTTTATCGTGTACACTGCATTAATCGTTGTACCAAGCATCTGGGAAGAATTAACCACCGAAAGCTAAATTTTAAAAATCATTTCGATTTTCTGTTTTGTCTTTTAAGTGTGTATGGTTCGATTTTAGTGTAAAAAGTACGTTTAATGATTTAAACGTTTAGTTTGTTGTGCAAAAATTATTAAAAACGTAACAAGTAAGACTAAAATTTGGAGCCACGAGGATTTGTTTGCTCTATAATAGAGTTATGGATTACTTAAAAAACAAATTCGATATAATCGTTGTAGGTGCCGGTCACGCTGGTTGTGAAGCGGCTTTGGCTTGTGCAAAATTAGGAATGAAAGTTCTATTATGCACTCTTAATGTAGAACACATTGCATTGCAACCTTGTAACCCTGCTGTGGGAGGACCTGCAAAATCGACGTTAGTTCGAGAGATTGATGCACTGGGTGGTGTTATGGGTGAAGTTACCGATGCCACTTATATTCAGATGAAAGTTTTGAATTCATCTAAAGGACCTGCAGTTAGAGCATTGAGAGCTCAATCTGACAAGGCTGAATATACAAGATACATGCGTAATTTAATCGAAAGTAATGAAAACATTTACTTGAAACAATGCTGCATTACAGAGTTAAAAGCTGAAAACGATAGAATTGTAGGTGCGGTTGACGAATTCGGAATTGAGTATTCCACTAAGGCAGTTGTATTAACAACAGGAACATCTCTAGAGGGGAGAATTTTCGTAGGTTTACGTTCTTATAGTGCAGGTAGACTTGGCGAAAAAGCTGCTATCGGATTATCTGACTCATTGCATAAATTAGGTATTCAAACTAAAAAATTAAAAACCGGAACACCTGCAAGAGTTGATAAAAGAACATTGGATTATTCAAAAATGACAATCCAGCCGGGAGATGAAGAATTGAGTTTCTTCTCATTCAAGCCAAATCGACCGATAAGAAAAACTTATCCTTGTTATTTAACAAGAACAACAGAAGAAACACATGAAATTATCAGAGCAAATCTTGATAAATCACCAATGTACCAAGGACTTATCCATGGTGTAGGACCAAGATATTGCCCATCAATTGAAGATAAAATTGTAAGATTTGCTTCAAATCCATCACACCATATTTTTATTGAACCGGAGGGTTTAGGAACTTACGAAATTTATATACAAGGATTTTCAACAAGTTTACCGGCTGATGTTCAAGTCAAAATGATTAGAAGCCTCCCGGGGCTTGAAAATGCACACATAATTAAACCTGCTTATGCAGTAGAATATGACTACGTTCCGGCTGTTCAAACTACACACTCTTTAATGGCTAAAAAGATTAAAGGACTGTTCTTTGGCGGACAAATCAATGGAACAAGCGGCTACGAAGAAGCTGCAGCACAAGGTTTGATTGCCGGAATCAATGCATTTAACTACTTAAATGGTTCTGAAATGCTTGAATTATCAAGAAGCTCATCTTACACGGGAACATTAATTGACGATTTGGTTACAAAAGACATTCAAGACCCATATAGAATGTTGACATCTCGTTCTGAATACAGATTACTTTTAAGACAAGACAATGCAGATGAAAGGTTAACCCCTATCGGACACAAAATTGGGTTAATTGATGATGAACAATTTGCAAGATTTAACAAAAAACAAGAATTGATTAGAGATGAAAAAACTCGTCTTGAGGGTTTAAAAATTCCGGCCACCGCTGAAAATAATCAAATATTAGCAAAATATGAAGAACATCTTGACCGAGGAATTAGAGCTTCAGAACTTTTGAAACGTCCTAATATTACATATAAAGTGTTAAAAGAACTTGATGACTCAACAAGAGTTTTAAATGTTCCCAAAGATGTTTATGAGCAAATTGATGTTATTGTAAAATATGACGGATATATTAAACGCCAACAAGAACAAGTTGATCAAGCAGGGAAACTTGAAAAATTCAAAATTCCGGAGAATATTGACTATTCAACCATTAACCATATTTCATCTGAGACGAAGGAAAAACTGGCTAAAATAAAACCTAAGACACTCGCACAAGCATCAAGAATTGGCGGAGTTAAACCTGCAGATATTTCTATTTTAATGGTTATGCTTGACAAACACATGATTCATTCTAAATAACAACAACTTCGCTTTTAATAAATTCTTTTGTTTTTCGTTCAGCTTTGTAAAGTTTTAAGTCTGTGAAACGAATAGCTTTGTCGTCTGCGCAAAGAATAGTAATTGATGATTTCTCAGGATTTTTTGCAACAATATCACCTGCGTTTGCACTAAAACTTTCTTGCAAAATTTTGAAATTGTAAGGATTAACAATAAAAAATTTATTAAGATAAGTAATATAACACGGTAAAAACGGGTGGAGCGCCCTTATTGTCCTTGAAATTTCATCAGAAGTTTGGAATTTGAAATCCAACATTCTTTCATCTCCCGAAATATTTGGGTAGTAAGTTGCTAATTTTTCATTCTGCGCAACAGGAGTCAAAACTTTATTATCTAAATCAGAAATCAATTCTGTAACCAATTTCCTTGCCATTCGAACACTTCTATCCCTCAATTCTTGTGAGGTATCAGAGTCTAAAATTTCGACTTTTTCTTGTTTTAAAATTGGTCCATTATCAAATTTTTCAGTCACCAAATGCAATGTAACACCTGAATATTTTTCGCCATGCAAAATATTTTGCAAATATGGATTTGGTCCTCGATATTTGGGCAAAAGTGATGGGTGAACATTTACAGATGCAATTGTTGGAAGATTAAACGTTTCTTTCTCTAAACGTTCTCTCCACGTTCCAATAATAATCAAATCGACATTAAAAGTAACCATCAATTTTCTAAACAATGGTCCATTAGCTGACTTTAAACGGATTTGTCGAATTTTTAGCTTGTTTATCAGAGTAACCTCAGGCGCAGGCTTAAAAAAATCATCAAAAAGCATCTTCAATCGAGAATTACATGTTTCTTCATATCTAAAAACACCAACAACATCAGCTCCGGCATCTAGAACACCGAGAACAATATTCGCAAGCATTAAACCTTTCCCTAAAACAACAACTCTCATACTTAAATTATAAACAAAAAAAGGATTCAATTTAAACATTGAACCCTTTTTCATATACTTTTATTAAGACTTTATTTATTCTATTTCTGCGGAATTTTCAGCATTTAATTTTTCACGAACCACAGCTTGAGCCAATTTCAAATCTTGATAATTTTTTTGAAAATCCCTAGCCTTAACTGATTCATGATCAACATTATGTGACATACCAGCAAAAATCATAATCCAAGGTGCAAATGAAATCATACTCTTACCAAAGGTTTTAATTCCAGATGGAACTTTAGCAATTTTTTCACTTACTTTATTTAAAACTTTGCTTGCATTCAATTTTTCAGCAACTGCAACAGACACTTTGTCAAAAGTTCCTTTTGGCAACTTGCCAATCAATTTAGCACCGCCCTTATAAGCAGCCAAAGTACCTGCAATAGCTACACCCCAACCAACTACAGATGATAAGAAT
>JBNMKP010000151.1:0-4587 GCA_050874405.1 bacterium | reverse complement strand
TCCATAAGGAGAACCGACGCCCAAGTCTTGAGCTTTTTCCGGATATGAAGTTCCATGAACAATCATTGCAACCTCTTCTGTTCCCAAGTAATCAAATGCCGGTTGCAAAGCATTTTGTCTGTAATCTTGTTCTTCGTCTTTTCTTAATCTACGTCCAAATAACAATGTATTTCTATTTGAGTTAGAAATTTTTGATACTAACATATCCAATGAATCCTTAATTAAATATCTAAAGTATATCCATGATTATAATACAATTATTTATTATTTTTGTAAAATTTTATCAGCAAATAGCAAAATATATTATTTACAAGTCTTTAAATTTTTAATAAAATAAAAAAAAGAAAGGATTATCAAATATGGCTCCGGTTGAAGGAATTAAATTAGGTTTCAAGCTTGCAGACTTGGCAAAATCTCAAGGTAAAAAATTTAGGAATATAAAACTTAAAAATAATGCAGAATTGAATATTTTGCAGAATGAAAATGCCTACGATGTATATATTACAAGAAAAGATAGATTGTTGGCGGCAACAGGGATTAGGAGTAATCCAGATTCTATTGAAAGTTTTATAGAAAACTTGATGATTAGAATTGCAAAAAGTTTTGAAATCTAGTAAGAGAAATAATAAATAACAAAAAATAAAAAAGACAAATAGAAATATTTGTCTTTTTTATTGCACGAAATAATTTTTTAAAGTAGAATAAAGTATAATATATTTTGGGGTGTGGAATTATGAAATATGAAAATGTGTTTTCTTTATTGGAAGATATTACAATCAATAATGGTGAAAAAATTTCTTTGGGAATGAAATCAAAATGGGGTTGGAATGAGTTTACTTATAAAGGTTTAGGACTTTTATCAAGAAGGCTTGCATCTTACCTGATAAATAATTTAAAAATAGAAAAGTGTGAAAAACTAGCAATATTATCCGAATCAAAACCGGAATATGGAGCTTGTGTATTTGGTTCTGTTCTTGCAGGTTTAACAACTGTTCCGTTAGATAACAAGTTAACAATTTACGAATTAGTTTCAATTCTCTCAGATTGTGCACCTAAAGTTCTTTTAGCATCTGCAAACAATATTGAAAAAGCGAAAGAATTAAAAGACAAAATTCCATCACTAGAATATATTATTTTAATGGATTCTTCCCCTTATGAAAATGATTTAATTCCGAGTCTTTATTCCTTGCCGGAAAACTACAACTCAAAATGGAGAAGACGTCCACTTAGTGCAACAGCTTTTATTATCTATACCTCTGGTACGACAGGAAATCCTAAAGGAGTTGAAATTACATTTAAAAATATGCTTGCTCAAATGCATGATTTGAGAATTGCACTAAAAGAAATTTTACCTAACGAGCAAATGAGAATGTTATCAATTTTACCGATGAATCATTTGTTTGAATTGACTGTCGGATTTTTCACATTCTTAAATCATGGATTTTCAATTTATTACACTCAGAGCTTAAAACCTAAAGACATTTTAGAAGTTATGACCGAAAAGAAAATCAAATTTATGATTACTGTTCCTGCGTTTTTAAAATTGTTGAAAACGTCAATAGAATCCGAATTAAATAAAAAATCTAAAATTGTTCAAGTTTTATTTAAATTAAATTATCAAATTGCGAAATTTATGCCAATAAATTTAAGAAGAGTAATGTTTAGTTCTATTCATAAAAAATTCGGGGGAGAATTCTTTGGTTGTATCTCCGGAGGTGCGCCTTTAGATGTAAATGTTGGAGAATTCTTCGAAAGAATTGGTATAAAAGTTTATCAAGGATATGGATTATCCGAAACAAGCCCTGTTGTTGCCGTAAATAGAGGGAAATATCAAGACTTGAAATCTGTTGGACCGGCTCTTAAATCTTTTGAAGCTAAAATCGACAAAGATACTGGCGAATTAATGCTAAAAGGTCCATCTGTTATGAAAGGGTATTATAACCGAGAAGATTTAACAAATGAAGTAATAACTTCTGATGGGTGGTTGCACACAGGTGATATTGCTCAAATTAATCCAAAAACTAAATTGATTTATATCACGGGAAGAATTAAAAATATGATTGTATTATCCGGTGGTAAAAAAGTTTTTCCGGAAGAAATTGAATCTGTGTTAGAACAGAGTTCAAATTTTGCAGAAGTTTGCGTCACTGGTATTTCAAAATCAGGTGGAGAAAAGAATGGTTGCGAAGAAATTGCGGCGATTATTGTTCCTACAACTAACTACGCAATGAGTTTCGAAAATTTTGACAAGCTTGAAACTGCAGTAAGAAAAGAAGTTAAGTTTTTATCAACACATTTAGCTCCATATAAAAGACCAATCAGTATAATCGTTAGACAAGAAAACTTGCCAAGAACGACTACACGCAAACTAAAACGTAATGTGATTAAAGAGCTTGTTTCAACGAGTGTTTAGTTAATATCAACAACACTAACACCGTCGCCACCTTCTGCATCTTCGCCTGCTCGGAATTTCGCAACATAAGGAGAAGATTTTAGGAAATCTCTAACGGCTTCTTTTAATGCTCCTGTTCCATGTCCGTGAATTATATAAACAGGGGAAAGATTAGCTAAACTTGCTTTGTCTAAATAATTTTCTACAGCGTCAAGTGCTTCTTCTACTCTATAACCTCTCAAATCAAGAGTTGAGGACATTTCAAGTCGTCTTAATTCAAATCTGCTGAACGTTGTTCCTGGAACTTTGACTTTAGTTGGAGCTTTGTAGTTTTCATCTAAAACTGCAAGTTCATCTTTCTTGACTTTCATTTTGATAGAACCCATATCGACAAAAAGTTTTTTGTTTTTGTCAGGGAGTGATAAAATCGTAACTTTTTGATGAAGATTTTTGAGCATTACAACGTCACCGACAACAACCTTATCCCAATCAATTTCAAGATATTGTTGTTTGTCTGAAACATTATCAACATCATTTCTAAATCCGGATTCTAATTTTGCAAGTCTAGAATAAGCTCTTCTTGCAAGTTTTTCAGATTTTTCTTTTCTAAGCTCATCAAGAATTTTTTTGATTTCACTTCGAGCTTCCATCATTTCAACGTCAAATTTGTTTTTGATGTTTTTAATTGTCTTTTTCTTTTCTTTTTTTACCTTATTTAAGTTTTCTTCGTATTCTTTTTTTATTTCTAACGAAGATTCCTTTAATTCTTGTGCTTGCATCAAATTTTTAGAAAGTTCTTGATGTGTTTCTTGCAATTTTTCAACAACGGCAACTGTAGGATCTTTTTGCGTTACAAGAACATTTTTCACATTATCTACAATATCTTTATCAAGACCTAAATTAGCAGCAATTGAAATTGCATTACTCAACCCAGGAATACCAATTAGTAATTTGTATGTAGGTTTCAATGTTTCTGTATCAAATTCAACAGATGCATTCTTGAAAAATTTATTGGAATATTCAAGAGCTTTTAATTCTCCATAGTGAGTTGTAATTACACTTGTTACATTCTTTTGTGCAAGTTTTTCTAATATACCTTGCGCCAGCACTGCCCCCTCAACAGGATCAGTACCTGCACAAATTTCATCTAACAAAACGAATGACTCATCAGTACTTTGTTTCAATATTTCAATTATATTTGTCATGTGAGATGAAAATGTTGACAAACTTTGCAAAATACTTTGAGAATCCCCGATATCAGCAAAAACATTTTTGAATGGGTATAATTTGGCATAAGTACAAGGTAAAAACATTCCTGCTTCTGCCATTAAAATAAATAATCCGATTGTTTTTAATGTTACTGTTTTTCCACCTGTATTTGAACCGGTTACAATCACAGAATGATAATCTTTGCCGATTTCAAAATTATTGGCTACAACATTTTCACTAACCATTAATAATAATGGGTGTTTCATATTTTCAAAATAAATATATTTTTCGTCTGTTAACTCCGGTTCTACAGCTTGTAATTTTACAGCATATCTTGCTTTTGCAAAATGGAAGTCAATTTCAGACATTACCTTTTCGCAAAGTTCTAATGGTGCCATATATTCTTTTACAAGGTTTGTTAATTCAACTAAAATTCTAATGCATTCAGCATTAATTTTAGATTTGATTTCTCTAATCTTGTTATTGAATGGTACAATTTGAGCAGGTTCAATATAAAAAGTCTTTGCACTCGCTGAAACATCATGCACAATCCCGGGAACCTTATTTTTGTTTGTTGCCATTACTTGAAAAACAATACGGTCATCTCTTTGTGTATAGATATTGTCTTGTAAATACTTTGAGAATGTTGAGTTGTTTAATAATGAATTAATTTGATCTCTTAAATTTTGTTCAGTATCTCTCAAAGAAGAATACAATCCTTTAAGTTCCGGAGTTGCATTTTGTTTAATCCTCAAACTTTCATCAAAAGTATCAAAAATTCTATCTTCAAGCTCTTTATCTGAAACTAATTTTTCTGCAAAATTTTTTAATAACCAATCATCTTCAGAATTTTCATAAATAAATTTTTTAAGAAGCCTAGAAGATCGCATTGTTCTCGCAATGTCATTCAATTCGACTTCGGTTAAATATGAAATCACAGAAGTATTTTTAATTTTTCCAATATCAGCAATAAATTCTGTGGGTGT
>JBNMKP010000150.1:0-4607 GCA_050874405.1 bacterium | reverse complement strand
GCTATATTCGGCATAGAATTGAGAATTTAGGTCATCTATATAATCAGGAGATCCGTCAGTATGATATATTTCTCTAATATCTTCTGGAGAGCAATCTTCTGGAAGATTAGCAATTTTTAATTTAAAAGTTAAATCTGCATTTTCATTCATAAATTGAAAATATTTTTTTGAAAGAGAACTTGGAAGATAATCTGCTCCATCTTTAATTCTTTTATCAAAAGCATCATTAACTTTATCTATAGAAAAACTGTCTTCATCAAATTCCTTGTCTTCAATGGAAGTTGTCTTTTCTTCTTTTTCTATAGTTGTCGGGGTTTTAACTTCTTCAACTTTGTTTTGTTCTACATTTCTATATCTATCTTCAAAATGTTTTTCCCATTCTTCTTGTTTTTTATAATGTTCAGCATATTTTGCTTCTCTTTCAGGGAAAATTGTTTGAGTATAATCAAGTAGGTGTGCGTATTCTGAATTTACGTGGTCAACTACTCTTTGATTTTCGCTATCAGGAGTAACAATTTTCAAATCTGTATTGATTGGAAGATTTCCGCCATCTCCATAAATATCTTCAAACATATCGATTGTATCTGTTATTGCGTGAGCGTAAATATTTTTCATTATTGGGTTTCTGTTCCAATAACGTTTTAGCATAAACTCTTCGTTCCCTTTGTGTCCATTAATTCGTTCAGCTTCAGCGAAGAATTTCAAATCTTCTGACAAATGGGCTCTTTCTGCTGCAACAGTCATAATTGGGCTTAAATATTTAACAATAAATGATGCTTCTGGGTCGTCTTTTGCAAATCTTTTTCTGATTTTTTTCTCAACATCAGTGTTTGTCATTGCAGACGATTTGATATCATCTGTCAATTGTTTCTTTTTATATGTTGCGATTGTATATTTCCTTGGCGCTCTTTTTCTTTCAACAGTGGCTTTGTTTTCTGTTTGCTCTGTTTTATTTGTTTTCGGTAAATGAACGGCCGGATTTGTTGTGTTTTTAGGAAGAGTTACAAAGAATTTTCTATATTCTTCTCTTGTTGCGATGAATGAATTCCAAAATGCTTGTTTCGGGAATTTAATACCATAACCGGCAGTTGTTTTATCTGTAATTGGTTTTGTAATAATTCCTTTGTATTCATCATTCAAATCTTTTGTGTAGAAATCTTTGTTGATTTCTTTGACGGTTTTGCCCTCAGTGTAAATTTTCTTTAGTAAATACATTCCGAAATTGTTGCTGCCGTCTTTTAATAATGGGGCATCAGACATTTCTTTTGCCGTTTTAATTTCGTATAAAACACTTGAGATATTTCTTGATTTATTTTCATGTAAGTTTTTGAATAAATCTTCATTTGGGTAAACATTTTTTACATCTTCAAAATTATCTGCCACATTGATATATTTAAAAACTTCTTTCATCATTTGTTCGGGTGGAATATGTTGTCTTGTTTCGTAATCATAGTCCAAATATTCTTTCATTGATTGAGGCATGTTGTTTCTATTGAAGTCTTGTTCATAGAAGTTTTCTGGAGTTCGGCCCGTAAATGAAATACCAAAATCTTGATAAGCATGTACGTTTGTATAACTTATTTGTGGATTTGTGGCATTTTGATTTGTTTTATTGTTATTTTTTCTATTATAAACATAAGTATTTATCGGGGTTAAATGTGGGGTTGCTGTAATTTTCATTTTTTATCCTTTTATAATGTATAAGTCTGTTATTCTATTTTAATACAGATAAAAAATATTTTTGCTAGTGGAGGATGTAATTTTTACCCTTTTTAATAGTTTTTTATTGTGGTATATTTTGAATATAGGATAAATGGAAATTGGAGAGATTAATATGGTAGATATAATTACAATCGGCAGTGCTACGATGGACGTTTTTGTTGAATGTGATGATGCAAATATCGTATCTGTTCGTTCATTGAAAAAGAAATCAGAATTTATGAGTTATTCTTACGGTGCAAAAATTGAAATTACAGATTTTGCATCACAAGTAGGTGGTGGCGGAGTTAATACTGCGACAAACTTCGCAAATTTAGGTTTTTCTACCGGTGCAATATTTAAAGTTGGAGATGATATTTATTCAAAAGGTTTGTTTGAATTTTTTAAGACCAGAAATGTTGATTTGTCTTATGTAATTCAAAATAAAAATGAGTCTACAGGCTTCTCTATAATTCTTACAAGTTTTGAGGGTGATAGAACCGTTCTTGCTCATAGAGGTGCTAACGCACATATCAAAAAGAGCGAAATCAATTTTGATGCAATTAAAGATGCTAAACTCCTTTACATTGCTCCATTAAATGGGGATAGTAATAAAGCTTTAGATGATATTGTGAAATTTGCCAAAGAAAATAATACCGCAATTTGTTTTAATGCCGGAACTACAGGTTTGAAAAAAGGTTTCAATTATTTGAAAAAAATTCTTGAATCTGCGCAAATCGTTGTTATGAATAAAGAAGAAGCTTCTATGGCTACAGGTATTCAGTTACGTTCTGATACAAAAGATGAAAAATTCTCAGATATGCTTATTCACCCTGATTTAAAAGCTATGTTTAAGAAGTTAAAAGTTTCTGAATATCAAATTATCGTTATAACAGATGGTGGAAGTGGTGCTTATGCTTATGATGGTAAAAAATATTACTACTGTCCTTGTTTTGAAGGACCTGTTACTTCAACCTTAGGTGCAGGTGATGCCTTTGCTTCTACTTTCTGTGCTTCATTGATGAAATTTGACAAAGATATTGAAACAGCATTAAAAGTAGCTTCAATAAATTCTGCAGGTGTTGTTTCTGAATTTGGTGCAACACAAGGGTTGTTGACTTTTGATGAAATAATTCAAAGACTTGAACAACACCCAGATTTTAAATGCAAAATCGAAATGGAATAAATTTTTGAACTTTTAAATTTTTACATCGTTATATAAATGTAACTTGTAAATAAGGAGGTCTTATATGACAGAAGAAATTAAAAAGTGTGATTGTAAAGAGAAAGCTATTAAAAAGTTGAAAGAATTTACATTTATTGCAGGTGCGGTATTTGTTGGTGGAACATTGGCTATTTTGTTAAGTGCTAATATTTTAAAACCAAAATGCCATTGTCCGGCTCCTTGTCCAATTCATCAAGGTATAATGCAACCTATGCCTCCTGCTCCGATGATAAATCATGGTTACCGTAGTGAATTCGGTGGTCCAGGGGAAGGTTTTAGAGCTCCTGAACATAAGATGTTCAAACATCACGGTAAAATGCACAGAGAATTTAGACCCGAAGGACCTGCTCCAAGAGATTTTGGAAGACCAAACGATATGACTCCTCCTCAACCTCCGGTTGCTCCAAAAGCTCAAAAATAATTTTCTAAAAATAAGATTTTTTTTAAGATAATCATACATTTTTGTATGGTTATCTTTTTATTTGTTCAAAAAATTATATTAATAAATTACCCACTATGGCAATGTTATTATGTCCAATATTGTAGTTAAATATATTAGCGAAAGAAAAAGATACACAAGTATAATAGGAATGAAATGAATTTGAAATCAAAATTGAAAAATATGTTTAATTTGAAAGTTCGAATGCTTTTAACTCATGGCGTTTTGTTCTTTTTTATAATTTTATTTTTCAGTTGTTCTGTTTTAGATGAGTTTGTTTTAATTCCTACTAAAGCCACAGTTTGTGCTACAATTTTGTTTTTAGCAATTGAATATATCTTTGATAATCATGTTATCAACAAAAAATTGAATATAAATAATGATGAATTTCTGAAATATAAATGTTGTAACGTCTTGAATGATTGTGATTGTGACATGGCAAAGCTTATGGGTAATGTTTTTGATATGTCTACAGAAATAGTTGTTTGTAAAGATGTAAAAATGCGTTATACAATGTGTTCAAATGTATTTTTAAAGTTTATCGGACTTCCATCAGAAAAAGTAATCGGCAAAACTCCTGATGAATTGTTTGATAAAAAAGATGCAGATATGATTGCAGGGTATGATTCCCTTGCTATTACTCAACGAACTCCTATTACTTATAATATGAAGTTTTTCCGAGAGGGACGAGAACAAATTTATGAACGGATTTCTTCTCCTATTATTAGCAATGGCACGGTTGTTGGAGTATTGACTCTTACTCGTAACGTAACAGACTCTGCAAATTTGAGAAAATCTCTTGAATTCTCAAATTCTCGTTTATGTTTGTTATTAAATCATTTACCGATAATGGCATTTATTTTAGATACTCAAGGAAATTTTGTTTTCGGAAATGAAAATGCTAAAGACTTCTTGTTCAAAGGGATTGATGAAACTGTTGAGGGATTGAATATTAAATATAATGTTAATGATTTGAAAAAGCTTATTGTCACAACTCATAATGAGGTTCTTGGACAAAATGAATCAAGTCATTTTGAAAAAATTTGTGTTGCTGCAAATGGAGATAAATATACTTACGATGTGAGTGTTGTTCTGTTGAGAGATGAAAATGGGGTTCCGGAATATGTAATGTCATTTGCAAAAAATATTGAAAGTGAAAAACGTATTAATGACCAAAGAGAAACTTATATTGCAACATTAAGCCACGATTTGAAAACTCCGACACTTGCACAAATTCGCTCTCTT
>JBNMKP010000149.1:0-4631 GCA_050874405.1 bacterium | reverse complement strand
GTTTATATTGATTATTTTCTTTTTTAACGTTTATTCCAAAAACTTTGAGGGTATTTAGGTATTTGTTCAAGATAACTTGAATATTATTTGTTGATTGTTCATCATCAAAATCGTTTTTAAAAATATCTGTAACGCTCTCATAATCCGCTTTATCTTGATACAAAAGCAGAAGGAGTTTGAATATTTTTATACAACCATCATTTAATTTTGGATTATTTTTCTTCAATATAACCCTCTTTCATTTCTTTTAAACAATTAATGATTTCAGATTTGAAACTTTCCGGATAGAGAACTTTGCATTTGTTTGTGAAAGACATAATTCTTTGTATAATATCAAATTTATTTGGTGAAGTTATTTCAATAATTGTTTTATTATTTTCATTTTTTATAACCTTTTCATTCGGTAAAATTTCGATATTTTTATCAAAGTTAAAAACCTCATAACCTACTGTTAATATTGGAGTTTCAAGTTTTGAAGCATGCATATTAATACTTATAATTTTAACAATTTTTGATACTAAAAATTTTGCATAATTTTCGTATTCTGAATTGAAACCTGAAACATATAATTTCCCATTATTAATAGATAATTTATCAACAATGATTGTAATATTTTTTCTCCCTGAATTTGGAGAGTTATATAATATTGTAATTTCAGTTTTATTTTTGGCTAAATTCATAAGGTTTTTGAGCATTTCTGGGTTAATACTATTTAATGGTGAAATGTTTTTTAGTTTATTTTTCAAATCTTCATCTGCAATATATGGTGCAAATTTTTGGAAAAATTTTTCTAAAGAAATCAAATCATTAATATCAATTGATTTAGAAATTGCTTTAAAAACTTTCAAAATGCTTTTTGCTTGTTCTTTTGTGATATTTAATTCAAAAGGATGTGAATCTATTGAGTAACGTGTGATTCCAGCTTTCGTTGTTTTTGATATTTTGCAACCGATTTCACGGAGGGAATTTATGTAAATCCTAATCGTATCAATAGATACAGACTCATGAAGGTAGGCATGATTGGATAGGCATTGTTGTAATTCTGTGTATGATTTTGGGCTTTCCAATAGTAGTGAAAATATGACTATAGACTTAAATCCGGTAAATGACATTAGATTATAAGTCACAGTATTTGATCTCAAAAATTCTTTCATTTATTTTCTCCAACTATGCTCAAACTCACTCTATCACAAACTTTCAGGATTTTCTATTTTTATTTTTGAACATGCTCCATGCTCAATCAGTAATTTTATAATGTCAAATAAAAATTCGGGAAATTTTTACATGTTTTCATTAAATTTGCTTCATTAAGATTTGATAACACGAATTTTTTCTTACAAATACTAGGGGCATGGTCAAATGTAAAATTTTTATAATAATTATTTACTTGTCAATCTTTAGGTTTAGGTCTAAAGTATAAGTATAGAAAGAAAGCCGAATTAAAATCATAAGGCTACCAGACAAGTGGAAGGAACACATAATTACCAAAAGGTAATTGAAAGCGATTAAGAACAGAATTGGACAAGTAGAAATAGAGGTGATGGCTAAGAAGTCCAAAAAGGGAAAAGAGATTATTGAGGTTTCGAAAGTATTAGACTGGAGATTAGGGATATTTTATAAATAATTAGTTTACATCTTAATAAGAAAAAGTTTTGTATATCTAGTTTATTGTGGGAGTTTAAGTTAAAAGACTTAAAGAAGAGAGTAAAAGGATAGTTGTAAACTTTAATGGCTCGTACTTGCATAAGTAGGGGCTTTTTTATATGATAAATTCATTATGGAAGAGTTAGAAGTTAAAAAAGTTATAGCATTGATGTCCGGTACATCATGTGACAGTATTGATGCCGGTTTGTGCGAAGTTTATCCGGATAAGACAGTTAAATTAATCCAAGGGATAAATTACAAATATCCTGAACATATTAGGGCAAAGATTTTTCAATTATTTCGAGGAGAAGCATCTGTAAAAGATATTTGTCAGATGAATTTTGCAATCGGAAAATGTTTTGCAGATGCGTGCAAGGTTTTGATTTCTGAATTTGGTAAACCTGATTTTATTTCAAGTCATGGTCAAACTATTTATCATTATCCTTTTGATGAAAAAATTGATGGAATAAATTTGAAAAGCACATTACAAATTGGAGAAAGTTCTGTAATTGCGCAAGAAACAGGTTGTTTACCTATTTCAAATTTTCGAGAAGCAGATATGGCGCAAGGTGGACAGGGCGCACATTTGGTTTGTTTTGCTGATGAAAAATGGTTTAAAAATAGAGGTAAAAATTTTGCTATCCAAAATATTGGAGGAATTTCTAATGTAACTGTTGTGTCTAAAGATTTTGATACCTTTGGCTTTGATACTGGGTTGGGAAATATTATGATTGATTATTGCATGAATAAATATTTTTCACTTCCGTATGATAAAGATGGTGAGATTGCAAAAGAGGGAACAATTTCTGATAGCTGGCTTGAATGTTTGTTGCAAGATGAATATTATTTTATTAATCCTCCAAAATCAACAGGAAGAGAATATTTTTCTCCAAAATATATTGAAAATGCTCTTAAATTCGCACCTCAAAATCCAAAAGATATCATTGCTACCGTTACAGCACTTACTGCAAAAACTATTGCGGATTCTTATGAAAGATTTATTTATCCGAATGTAGGAATTCACGAGGCAGTAATTTGTGGTGGAGGAGCTTATAACAAAACTTTGATGAAATATTTGAGAACTTATCTTCCGTCTTATATTGATTTGAAAACTTGCGAAGATTATGGAATTTCTAATAATTTCAAAGAAGTTATGGCATTCGCATTGCTTGGATATTGCACATATTATGGAATCCCAAACAATTTGCCTTGCTGTACGGGAGCTAACAAAAGAGTTGTTATGGGAAAATTGACATATTAATTTAAGTTTACTAGCTAAAATTATCTGTTTGTTATAATATTATTAGGCTATAAAAACACAAGGATATAAATATATGAAATACTCCAAATATTCAGCAGTAGTAATCGGCAGTGGTATTGCAGGGTTATATTCTGCTTTGAAACTTGAACAACAGTTGGATTTACCGGACGGAATTTTACTCATAACTAAGTCAGAATTGGGAGAAAGCAATTCTTATTATGCACAAGGCGGAATGGTTGCAGTTTTAAAGAGTAATAAAAATGACTCAGTATCTTCGCATATTGCAGATACAATTAAAGCCGGTGCAGGGTTGAGTGAATTAAATACAATCAAATTCATCAGTGAAAATTCGGATAAAGTTGTTAAAGATTTACTTACTTTTGGAGTTGAATTTGATAGAGATGAAAATGGCAATTTTACTTTAACTAAAGAGGCCGCACATTCTGTAAATAGAATTTTGCATTCCGGCGGAGATGCAACAGGTAGAGAAATGGAAATTGCCTTATGTCACACTTTGCAAAATCATAAGAATATAAAAGTTTATGAAAATTCTTTAGCTGTTGATCTGTTAGTTGAAAATAATACTTGTGATGGTGTAGTTATTTTTCATGAAAAAAATAGTGAATACGAAACCGTGTATTGCAAGACTTTAATTCTTGCAACGGGTGGTTTAGGTCAATTATACAAATATACAACTAATCCTGTAGGTGCAACAGGCGATGGTTTTGCTCTTGCATACAATGTTGGAGCAGAGTTGCAAGATATGGAATTTGTTCAATTCCACCCAACAGCTTTGGCTTTTGATGATAAAAAAAATCATAACAGATTTTTGATTAGTGAAGCTGTAAGAGGTGAGGGCGCAAAGCTTTGCAATAAAGCCCGAGTTCAATTTATGTATAAATATGATGAGGGAAAAGAACTTGCACCTCGAGATATTGTTGCCCGTTCTATTTTTCAAGAGATGAAGGCAACTAATACGACTAATGTTTATCTTGATACTTCAGATATTCCGAGAGATAAATTGATAAAAAGATTTCCGACTATTGCGAATAAATGCTTGGATAACGGAATTGATATAACAAAAGATTTAATTCCTGTTGCTCCGGCTGCTCATTATTTTATGGGTGGGGTAAAAACTAATTTGAAAGGTGAAACTTCAATCAAAGGTTTGTATGCAATTGGTGAAGTTTCTTCAACAGGTTTGCACGGCGGAAACAGACTTGCAAGTAATTCATTATTGGAATGTGTTGTATGCGCTTACGAAGTTGCAGAATTTTTAAGAAATTCTGATTTGTCTTTTGATATTCCAAAGAATGAAAAATTTGACAAAATTATTTCCAAATACGAGATACCTAATGTTAAAAATAAAATTGATGTTCAAAACCTAAAATCAAAACTAAAGGATTTGATGTGGAACAATGTGGGTATTTATAGAAACGAAAAATCTTTGAATGATGCAATAAATGGATTGAACAAACTGGAAAAAGAATTCCCAAAACAAGATAAATATTTATCTAAAGAGGAATATGAATTTAAAAATATGCTGATTAGTGCAAGGTTGATTGTTAAATCAGCAATTCGCAGAAAAGAATCAAGAGGAGCTCACTATAGAACAGATTATCTTGAAACAAATGAAGTTTGCGAACACAGTATTTTATCAAGAAGAAAAGGAGAATTGAGTTTTGCTAAGTAATATTTATGTTGAAGAACATGTAAAATCAGCTTT
>JBNMKP010000148.1:0-4665 GCA_050874405.1 bacterium | reverse complement strand
CTGTTGAACAAAGAATTTTTTACCTGACTGCTCTTTTACATAGTCAAGATTTTTACCATCTAAAAAATCTTCGGTATAAGGTCTTAGCATTACAGTAGGAATAACAACAACATCACAATCGACATCTTTAACAGTACGGATTAAATCATCAGTTGTAATTAGTCCGGCAACAGTGATATCTTGCCCCCAATAATTGGATTTTACAGGACAAACCTCTACAGACAAATTTTTAATTTTATTCAATTTTTCTGCGACTTCTTCCAACATATTTTTTGCCGCATAAGAACAACCAAACGCAATTTTGTAAGGTTTTGAAATTGATTTTGGCAATTTCCTTTTTTGAAAGTCATCTAATGTTATTCTTAAAGAACCGACACCATCATCTAACTGACAGAAATTACCATAATATTTTGCAGGGGGAATAGGTTTGTCTGCAAGTAAAAAGAACTCATCAGAACAACAAACTCTTTTATATTTAGAAGCGATTTCAATAACATCTTTAGCACACTTGCTATCAACACGTTTCAACTCCCCATCAGGTCTAAATTGTGTAATTCCAACAGGAACAATTGCCGTTGAAAGAACGGTTGTTTTGAGTTGTGCTAAATCCGATAAAGTTCTATCAAGCTCCTCACCATCATTTATCCCTGGGCATAAAACAATCTGAGCATGAAACGGAATTTTATTCTTTCTAAACCATCTCAAATTATCCAAAGCCTTGCCGGCATTTGGATTTCGAAGCATTTTGACACGTAATTCTGGATTTGTTGTATGTACAGATACATAAAATGGTCCCAAATGCATTCTTTTGATTCTGTCTTTATCCTTTTCCGTAAGGTTTGTTAAAGTGATATATGTACCTTGCAAGTAAGACAATCTATAATCATCATCTTTTACGTACAAAGTATTTCTCAATCCTTTTGGTTGTTGATCAACAAAGCAAAATATACAATGATTTAAACAAGGCTTGATTCTATCAAAAACTGCACTTTCAAAAACAATACCTAAATCATCATCATAGTCTTTTTCAATCTCAATTTCTTCAATTTCACCATTTGTTTTTTTGATTTCAACCGTAATCAATTCTGATTTCATATAAAAGTTATAATCAATCATATCAAGCATTTTATTGCCATCAATTGAAAGAATTTCATCACCTTTTTCAATTTCAAGTTCTTCGGCTATAGAATTTTCTAGGACACTGTTGACAATCGCAGGCATTATTTTTTCTCAAACCCCTCAACCATAGATATTAAATTTTTGTACTCACATATTGTATTATCTAAAACAATTCGTTGATAAAAATCTGTCGGAGTGTATTCATCTGCCAAAGTTTTTTCAGCATTTGCCTTGTGAAATAGAGCATTTGTTTTAACTTCATCAAACAATTCTTGAAGATCTTCACCGTTTAAAAATGAAGCACAAGAGAGTTTAACTCTAGCATCGGATAAAAATTGCAACGGATTATTTGAAAATGGTTTAATCAAAAGATTTTTCAATTCTTTCATACCGTCTTTTGTAATAGAATAAAATATTGACAATTTACCACCATCTGACATCATTTTTGCAGCGGTAATAAATTTGTTGCGTTCTAATCTGACTAGAGCCGGCTTTAAAGCGCCAAAACTCGGATTTGTATAAGCTCTGAAAAACTCCATAATTCTTTTATGTATTGAATACATTGTCAAATCTTTTTTCAACAATATGTACAAAATCATTAAATCAATCATAGTTTTAGAATAACATTAATAATTAGATTTAACAAATATTAAAATACTAACAAAAAATTTCATGTTCAAAATTAATACAGATATGCAAATTTTGAATAAATTATCACCAACTGTAAAAATCCCGTATTCCAAAATTAGAGGAAGTTTTGAAACACGTCAAGACAATGCAACTAAAATGGTTGATAAATTATATAAAGAACTTCTACCCCAATTCAATAATCATGGGCATCTTACAATGGAAACATTGCATAACACTGTAAGCAAAGTATTAAATAAAGATATCAAGGTAAGTATCAGAAAAAATAATGATAATATTATTGATGGCGGAAACGATATATTATATTCCGAATTCACTGGAAAGATTTCAAAAACAACTATTGACATTAACACTATTAAGAATAAAATTAATCGTGAAAGTCTAAATACCATTTTACATGAATTTCAGCATGTAGTAGATGGATTATTCCACCCTCAATATCTCAGTCGAAATCAGAAAATGGCAAATGATAGATTATATACTAAAAAATATGATAATTTATATGAAGACTTAATCTATAGTAGGGATTTTCCAGACGGGAGAAAAGACAAAAAATATATTTTAAATAGACTCAGACATAAAATAGAACATTTCTTCAGAGGAATGCCGGCAGATGTCAAAATGAATTATATCCAAGACGCAAAGTATTGTCTTCTGTCAGAAAAATATGCATATAGCACACAACGGAAATATGCAAAAATAGCAAAGAAAAAACATTTTCCATTCAATGCGTATGAACTGGATAATGAAAATAAAAATTTCATGTTTGATGAAAAAATAAAACTTTTAAAAGATATGGGATTTGAAATCATAAAAAAAGAACGTTCTGAACACGCAAGAAGACTTAAAGAAAGTAAAAAATTAACAAATGTAAAGACAAAATAAAAAATAACGCAATTAATATTATTCACCAAACTTAAGTGAAACGTAAATAAAACAAAAGAAATAATAAGGAAAGGATAAAAAATTATGGTAGAAGCAGTTTCAGCAGCAGCCCCAAAACAATTCACAACAATTCAATACAACACAAAAGATGGGGAAACAATTACAGCAACTAAAAAAGACGGAGTAGTTACTCTTGTTGGAGATAAATCAGGCGTTCGCCAAATGCCAATTGAAGATTTCAAAAAAGAATTGGTTGCAAATGTTCCACACTTAGAAAAAACACCTGCAAAAGATACAGTAGAGATTTCTAAAGATGCAAAAGCTCCTGTAGAAGCTCAAGACAAAGAAGCTAAAGCTCCGGCAGAAGCAAAAGTAAAAGATGCTAAAGTTGATAACAAAGATGAAAAAGTTGCAGATGCTAAAAAAGCAGAAGAACCTGCAAAAGCTGACAAAGAAGTGAAAACAGACAAAGCTCCAGCTGAAGAAAAAGCACCTGCAGAAGAAGCTAAAAAACCAGAAGTTGGTAAAAAACTTGATGTAGCAGCATAATTTATTTGCATCTCAACAAATAAAATTTAAAAAGCTCTTAGCATTAGCTGAGAGCTTTTTAATGGTTTAATCAATCGGTCTACATAATTTTTTATAAACATTTGAAACCGCAGTACCGCCGACTATCGGTTGGAATTCGGCATATTTGTTATAATCTCCTGTGATGAAGTTATCTTGTTTTCCATAAGAATCCATCACACCTATTTTGTATGACCTTTTGCCACAATCAATTGTGTACTGTGCTAGAGTATAAAAAATTGATTTTCCGTTAACCGGTTCATATTGACCTTTATTGTATGATTTAAGTAAAAAAGTAAACCCATAAATATCTTCAGTGCCAACAATTCCATCAGAATCAATATAAGAATTTTCATCAACTCTTTTCCAAATTGTATCATCTTCTGATTGCGCAAAAACAGAAGCAGAAGAAATTACACAAACTAAAAATATAATTGATAAAAATATTTTTTTCATAACTAGCCTCTTAATCCATTTTAATTACTTTTTCTGATAAATCAAGAACGTATAATTATCTTGCGTGTAACCTTTAATAAAATTAAAATCAGCATCAAGCATTGACCTTGTATCAATCAAATATTTTTGAAACATAATGCCAAGCAAATTTTTATCGACATCAGCTTCTAAATGGATAGGAGCTCTCATCTGTTCAGGAGTAACCAATGAAGATGCATCATCTCCATACAACGCAAGCATTACATATCTACCTTTCGGAACAGACATATTTACATTTCCTACAAAATATTCAAAATAATTTTGAGAAATTACACTATCTGACATTGCGGCGAAATAAACAATTTTCGAAACCTTATTATGGATAAGTCCATCTCGTTGTGCTTTGTCATAAAAATGATTGTTATAAGGATTTCGAACCTCTTTATGGAAGTCAAAATTAAATACTCTAGGCGAAGTTAAATTTCTAAAATAATATGGAGCATCAGATGCAAACGGCATAATAACCATATCATCAGAATTCAAATTCCATCTATCTGCTTCAATTCGAACAGATTTCAGCGCTCGGGTTTTAGAAATTCTAAATGTTTTTACATAACTGAGTGTAAATATCATAGAAAAAGCAATAAATAAGCTTAAAAATACTATACAATGCTTCTTTGACAACCATTTGAACATTCCAATAACAGACAAAATAAACAACGGAGGAAGCAAGTATAGAATATATCTTGATGTAAAAACATTGACTTTAAATAGTGAAAAAATTACAGATAAAATAAAACTTGTCACAAATATTGTTGATAAAGTTTTGACAAATTTATCCTCAATTTTGAAACTCTTGATTAAACCAACGACAAAATAAACGCACGGAACAATAACAAAAGTTGTAAATAATACCGTGATTGCATAAGGTTGTTCTGACGGCCAATAAACATTATTGACAAGTATTGTTCCAAAATAGTTACGAATAACATCAACTATATGGAAAAATTG
>JBNMKP010000147.1:0-4666 GCA_050874405.1 bacterium | reverse complement strand
CCCTAACCCTCCCTAATCAGGGAGGGAAAATAAAAATTGCCCTATTGCCTTTGTGACTTATTGCCTTGTAATAACCTATAGACTTTTAACTGACTTCTCACTATTCACGAATAAACATTTCTATTTTTAGAAAAACATTAAGATATGTAAAACTTTCCTCTATACATGTTATATCCTTAGCAATTTTGGGAATATATAACATGTACACAAACCATTTTCTTTTTCTTTATTTTCTCCTACACACTAACCTTTTACCGAATAAAAGCCGCCTAGCACGGCTATTTTTATTGCGCAAATTTTCTTTATTTAGTTTTGTAAATATAATTGTTAAATATTAAAGTTTTATCATAAAATTGACGAATATAATTTTGTTAGAAGAAAGAGAGTATTAAAGTTTACAAACCCACTAAGGAGCTTTATGGTTGAAGATTTAGAAGTTATGTCCTTTGATATCCCAAACGGTGTATTAGACGAAATTCAACAAAACATTGAACATATTATTCAAGCTTTTGATATCCCCGAAGAGAATAAAGTAGAAGTTATCAAACAAATCAATTTTATGTATTCAAGAACAAAATATCTATCATTGACAGATGAACTAACAGGCCTATCAAACAGAAGATGTTTTGATGAAGCTTTTGAAAAAGAATTTTTAAGAGCACAAAGATACAACAACAAGCTTACCCTTGTAATGTTTGATATCGACTACTTTAAACAAGTTAATGACACATACGGACACCAATGCGGAGATTATATCCTCAAAGAAATTTCCAATGCTGCACTTCAAACATTTAGAAAAACCGACACAGTTTTCAGATTTGGCGGAGAAGAATTCGTTGTAATCTTAACAGAAACAGACATAGAAAAGGCAAAAATTCCACTAGAAAGATTTAGAAAAACCGTAGAAACTCTTGATTTAAACTATCATGGATTTCCAGTAAACATAACAGTAAGTATCGGAGCTTGTCAATTATCTAAAGACATCAAAACAAAAGAAGCCCTTTTAGAAAAAACTGATATGGCTTTATACGAAGCAAAAAACACAGGTAGAAATAAAACAGTTCTTAGTAATTTCCAGTAATTTTTAGGATATTTTGAAATCTTAACCAACCCAGTACAACGTGTTGAACATTATCAATTCTGATAACACTTGCATTAGGTGTAACACCAGCTTTAACCCAGTTTGCAGAGTTCGGAAGTCCACCTGCTTGAGTTCCGGTTTTAACTTGTACTCTACTCAAAAACATATTTCCGATAGAAATAGATTTGAAAATAATTTGTCTTAAAGGTTCATTATCCGTACAGAAATAGATAGAAGCCAACCCTTCCATAATCGTTCCTAAGCTACAAGGTCTGATATTATCTTTAAATGCGCCATAGTAACTGTTATTTGAATTTGTAATTTGGCTACTCAACATAGGAATTGCCATTTGTTCTGCATAAGCTCGAAGAGTATTAATTTCCGCCTGAGTTGCAAGTTTATTTTTAAACAAAATTTCAATTGCTAAAACTGACCAATGGTCAAACGGAATATCTAATTCCATACTTTTTCTTGTTTTGGCAAGATAAAACAATGTTTTCTTCGCAGCGTCTAACCATTTTTGTTGCGGGTCAACTTCGTACAAATACAAAAGTCCTGCAGCTGCTTCTCCTGGGTAAAATACAGCTTCTGCTTGGGTATTTATTTTATTACGTTCGCAATCATGAAAAGCATAAATATTTCCGTCTTCATTTTGCATGCTCAACAAAAATTCACCCAAACCACGTAATTTTTCTAAATATCCCTCTTCTTGGTATAAATTAGACAATGCACAAAGAGCAACTCCTGCAGCACCTGTTTTGGCGATAGGGTATTTAATTCCTTCTTCTTCCGGAATAGAGACAACCATATACTTGTCATCACCTAATTTTTTAATATATCTATCCACAAAATACTTAGAAGATAAAATTCTTTGTTCGTTGTATTTCATCTCCAAACCGTATTTTTCGTACATATACATTGAATACAAAGTACCGGCATGACGCAAAGAATTGTAGATAGTATTGTCATATTCAAGTTCTGGATTAACATTTCTTCTATATTGAAATCTACCATCTTCTAACACATTTCGTCCGATATAACCCATAGAAAGCCCGATTTCACCATAATATGGCAAGTCTTTTGTATTTTCATGAGTATTTTTTCTCGCATCTTTATAAAGTATTGATATAAAAATTAATACCAATGTTATAAATATTGTCGGAATATATATAGTTGGAGATGTTAAATCAAACATAAACTAATTATAGCAGACTAAATAAAAATAATAATAAAACATTTGTATGATTTTTTATAAATTATTTTTTAACTTCCCAATCCGGAAAATAATAAATTATAATTTTATCACTTTCTTTAATCGTTGCTTGCCCTCCTTTAATAAAATTTGTCAAAGAACCTGTCGGAGGTAGTGGAGTTAAGAGCCATTTTAGTGGCAAAACCCAATATATCTTACTTTTTCCAGCTTTATGATAATCTGATAAAATTTTATCAAAATCAAGGGCAGGACTGTCAAAATCTGTCAAATAAATCATTGCAGGAATTCCGTTCATACCGTTTGGAATCATAAAACCAACTCTTGCCTCAACAATATCATCTTTTGCTAAAAGCTTCTGACCTTTTAAATAAACATCGTTTCGAACTTTTAACTTAACTATTTTATTTTCGTAAGTATTTTCATCTTTGGTCGAAATCCTCTCGCAAATTTGCAAAGGAATTGTAACCTTTGTTAGATTAGTAAAATCATATTCTATAGGGGTATAAGGATTTTCAAACTTCTTATTTTGCAAGAACTTCTCAACCAAAAAGTCAGTTGAGTCAGCAAATACGGAATTGAAAATTCCACAAATTAAAAGAATTAGAACAGCGTAAAATTTATTCATAATGAATCTCGTAATGGTAATTATATTTTAATTTATCCTCTAACAATTTTCGATTATTAATAGAATTAAGTAAGAAATTTTGATAGTAATCGTTATGAATATACACATTATTCGTTAAAAAGTACGGATATTGAATAAAAATTCGTTCATAAATAATAGCTAGTCTTTTTGAAGTCAAATTGTGACGAGAAATAAAATCACTATTTTTCTGTGGGCATGTCTTTGTAATAAATGTAATCAATCCTAACGGATTATACCCTGCATTTACCATAAAATCGACTGCTTGTTTATCATAGAAAACTTCGTATTTTTTAGGCATAATTCTTGATTGCAGAGAATTTACAACAGGAATTGCGGAATTGTCATAAGATTTGACCGCAGCAGAGATTTTCATCGCCAAAAATCCTGCAATTTCATCATCATTTTCAGCATGCATGTAATCATCGTCATAAATTGTTATTTTATGAGCTTTTGCACCTGATTTTCTGAACTTTGTAGAATTTTCAAAACAATATCTGAAAACAACAGGTTTATTTATTTTATTACTATTTAAAATATTAAAACCGATTGAATCAATTCGTTTTTGAATATCTATATCATGATTTATAGAATTATTGTCTATAGCAAAAGCATTTAGACCAAAGAACATTACCAAAAATATTGTCAAAAATAATTTTTTCATATTTCACCTTATACAAATAAATTTGTAACTTCAAATTTACTTACGTCAATAAGTCCTTTATCAGTAATTTTGATTTCCGGAATTACAGACAAAGACAAAAATGCCATGCTCATAAATGGGTCATTTATCTTACAACCAATAGCAGAAGCAGTTTCTTCCAATGTTTTAAGTTTATCCATTACAACTTCAGCCGGTTCAACAGACATCAAACCTGCAATTGGGAGTTTCAATTGTGCCAAAGTTTTGCCATTTTCTACAATAATCTTACCACCTTGAGATTTTACAAGCTGATTTGCTGCATAATACATGTCATCATCATTTGTTCCAATAACAATCATATTATGGCTATCATGCGCAATAGTTGAAGCTATAGCACCTTTTTTAAGCTCAAATCCCTTAACAAAACCTAAACCGATATTTCCAGAAGCTTTATGTCTTTCAATTACGGCAATTTTCAAGATATCATTATCAGTATCAGAAGTTGCATAACCGTTCTCATTATGGACTTTTTCAATTGAAAGTTTTGTTATCAATTGTTTTGGAATTACTTTTATAACTTTGATTTCTGATTTGTCTTTCGGAATTTTTATTTGAAAATCTTTTTTCTTTAAAGGTTTGATATTGACAGAACCACGCAATTCCGGAGGTTGGAACTCGTTCATATCAATAGTTATTTTACCATTTTTAGCAACAAGTTTTCCCTTTTTAAATACCATTGTCGGTTCAAATTTTTTCAAATCTTTAAATACCGCAATATCAGCATTATACCCAGGAGCAATTGCACCGGTATTTGGGATTTTAAAGTATTCTGCGGTGTTCAAACTTGCCATTTGAATTGCTTTAATAGGATCAACACCCATCTCCACAGCTTTTGTAACCATATTAGAAATATGTTTTTTCAAGTGTTTTGGGTGTCTGTCATCTGTTACAAAAATACATTTTCTTGTCGTATATTTTTTTAATACGGGAATCAATGGTTCTAAATCCCTAGCACCTGTTGCTTCTCTTATCATAATATACATACCAAGACGAATTTTTTCGATAGCTTCTTCAGGAGTTGTACAT
>JBNMKP010000146.1:0-4699 GCA_050874405.1 bacterium | reverse complement strand
GTCTAAAGCATTAGGCACAAAGTGTTTTTCCTGAGTATCTTCTGTTTGACTTTATGCGCTCGGAGTGAATGTTCTAACTTCTTTAGGGAAAAATCTTAAATGAAAATTTTGACTGATATTTTGTGCCATATTTGATTTTGAGCAAGAAAATATCCGTTTGAATCTGATACTTCTTTTTGATATTTTGAACTCCACATGACAATATTGTTCACCGTATCTGTTAAGACCGCATTTGTTGTTAGTGTAACAGGATAAGAAATTTTGAAAGCGTTTGAAATTTCTAACATTTCCCACAAATCACGTCTGTTTTGAGATTTGTCGGTTGTCGCATAACTGGATATTAGAGCTACAGATTTAACCCCAAATGCGTTTGAGATTTGTTTTAAAGCTTGAAAATCTATTTTATCTGTGTTTTGAAATTGATTAAGCATGTTTAATGTTGTTGTTTTTAGTTCATTATTGTTTGCTAGTTTATCTCTAACTAATGCTAAATCAATTGCGCTTATATTTTTGTAGGTATTTAGGTTTTGGATTACATCTTCAGCAACAATTTCAGATGTTTCTGGGAAGCAAAAATAGTTATCGCAAACAGATAAAATATCTGTTGGTAAAACCAATACGTCAAACTGAATTGCTTGAACTTTTAATATAGATGTAAACAAAATAAATAATGTAAATAATAATTTCAAAGCGGTCTTTTTCATAGTTAGATTATAGCATAATTTCACATAATGTGGTATAATAGACTTATGGATAGAGACTTGGTTAAAATTTTGGGATTTAATGTGGATACATTTTCTTTTGATGAGGCAGTTGAATATGCCTTTAATCATCACGGACAAGTTGTCACAATTAATCCTGAAATGATTTCTGCAGCACATTCTAATTCGGAATTCGCAAATATAATTGATAATGCCGATTTGATTGTTCCTGATGGCATTGGTGTCGAATTAGGATTAAAAATATTAGGTCATAATGTCCGCAGAATTGCAGGTATTGAACTAGGTAAAAATTTAATTGTTAAATTTTCTAAAGCCGGTAAAAAAATTGCAATGGTTGGCGCTAAACCTACTGTTGTTGATAAGGCAATTGAAAATTTAAAAAATGAAATCCCAGAATTAAATATTGTTTATTCGCATGACGGATATTTTAAAAATGATGAAGAAATTTTAAATGAAATTGCAAAAACTCAACCGGATTTAGTTTTGGTTGCATTGGGTTCGCCAAAACAAGAGTTTTTCATTCATTCGTTAAAGGATAGACTTCCAGATGCTACTATGATTGGACTTGGTGGAAGTTTTGATGTTTGGGCAGGTGTTGTTGAAAGAGCACCTGAAATATATCAGAAATTGGGCTTGGAGTGGCTTTATAGAACAGTCAAAGAACCGCAAAGATTTAAGAGAATTTTCCCAACATTACCATTATTTGTTTTAAAAGTTTTCAAAGAAAGGCTGAGTTTAAAATAATTATGTTAACAGATATAGAAATAAAAAAACTTGAGGATTTATCTAAAGAGAATAGGCAAAATGTTATAAAAATGGTCTATAACGCAAAGTCCGGACACATAGGCGGTTCTTTATCGTCTTGCGAAATCATGACGGTTTTATTTCACAAATGTATGAAACATGCTTTAGGTGGAAAAAATTCCTCTGATTATGAAGCTAGAGATAGATTTGTTCTCTCAAAGGGGCATATCTCTCCTTTATACTATTCTGTATTATCTCAAATTGGATTTATTCCTAAAGATGAATTGATGACCTTTAGAAAACTCGGTTCACGATTACAAGGTCACCCATCATTATATTGTCCTGGGGTTGAAGTTGCTACTGGTTCTCTTGGGCAAGGATTATCAATCGCTTGCGGTAAAGCTATTTCGTTAAAACTTGATAAAAATCCTGCACATGTTTTTGTGTTGCTTGGTGATGGTGAACTTCAAGAAGGTAGTATTTGGGAAGCTATGATGCAAGCTCCTCATAGAAAATTAAATAATCTCACTGCAATTATTGATAGAAACAGATTGCAAATTGATGGTTGCACGGAAGGTGTTAAGGCCTTGGATAATTTACCAGAAAAAATTAAGGCTTTTAACTGGAATGTTATTGAAATTGATGGACATAATATTCAAGAAATTTATACAGCATTAGAATCTTCTAAAAACTCTGATAAACCTACGGCAATTATTGCAAATACAACAAAGGGTAAAGGGGTAAGCTTTATGGAGAATAATGCCGGTTGGCATGGCAAAGCTCCATCTCAAGAAGATTATGAAAAAGCAATGATGGAATTAAAATAAACAATAAATGGAGGGATAATGAGTATCTTCAGAAAAAATAATAAAAAATCCGGATTTACGCTAATGGAAATTGCATTAGCGGTTTTGATTGTTGCAATTTTAGCAATGCTTACTGTTCCTATGGTTCAGCGTCAGTTGAGTAAATCTGATGAGTATGCTTATTATACAGCATATAAAACAGTTGAAAAACTTGGTGGTCAAGTTGTTGCGATGGGTGATACTTTTGAAAATGAAACATCACTTGAAAACATTCAAAAACTTGCAAAAGTTAACAAATTTAAAGTTGCATTCAAAAAGTTCAAACAAAATGCAAGATTATTTATTGCCTTAACAACAAATAAATTGGTTTATTCTGAAGCATTCTTGTTTAATCATTTATTCCCAAATACCTTTGCTGCATCATCAGAAACAGCATTTGAAGCTGACCAATATAATGCTTTATCTATATATTTCCAATATTGTTCAGGTAAAGAAGTTTATGATATGACAGGTGCTCAAGATTACCTATATCAAGAATGTGATGGTGAGGGTTATAATTGCCGAAATAAGAAAAAATGTGATTCTAACAATTCCAATTGTTGTAACAGCACTTATGTAAATATCGCTGATACTCCATCTTGTAATGCTAGTTGGAAATTCCAACAAAAATATAATAAAACTACAACCATTAAAACCAAAACAATTTGTGAAACAAAAGAAGATGGTACTAAAGTAGATCCAAATTGTGAAGAAAAAGTAGTAGAAACTTCAAAAACCGAAGAAGGTCTAACTTCTTGTACTCCATCTTCAGCCGGAAATACTACAGTTACTTGTACAAAAGCAAATTCTGAACGCCAACAACGTGTTGGTCATTTGATTAGTAAAGAAGATGTTAAAAAAGCGATTGCAGAATCTAATGCAGGAAATAGTAGTGGTACTTCAGATTTAGAGAATTGTGAACCAGAAAAAGGAAATTATTTATCACAAAGTTTCAAAGAACAGACCGTTATTGGTTTGTTAGGGGCTTCTACTTGTGCTAAAGAAATATCGGGTGAAAATGTAACTAATGGTACTGCAACATATAAGGACTATGATACCGCTTCAATGATAAATTACCTTGAAAGTGGATATAGCGGTAGTAGTTTTTGTTCTAATTTTATAAAACGTTATTGTACTGCAACAGATGATATGGGAAATACTTATTCTGTATCATACTCTGGTGGTTGCAATGTAAATAAATCTGCTCCATCTAGTGACAATACTTCATTTACTCCGTCAACTTGGAACAGACCGAAACCTACAAATATCTGTACCTCAGTTTACGGATATTATAATATGCAAAACACAGGTGGAGAGTATAGTGTTGTTTGTGAATGTAAATCAGGTTATTTAACATCAGAAAATGATGATAAAGTATGTTGTAAAGAACCTACAGATAGTACTAAAAAATCCTATGCAACAAGTTCAGGAACTTGTATAGATTGTTCAACTGATTTCAACTCTGTAACAAATCGTTGTTGTCCAAAATATTCAACATTCAATGGTACAAGTTGCGAATGTGCTAATGGATACACGATGCAAAATCCTGGAACTGCGGGTGAATGGTGTAAACAAACGCAATGCTTTGGGGCTTCTCACATGGAAGATGGCGTTTGTGTAACAAATCCACCAATAGTAAGTGCCAAGAACTTGTGTCGTTCAATTGAAAAATATTGGAATACAACAAGTGCTAGTTGTAACTCCTTTACTGGGGACTACGGTGTAAATCAATCTGTTTATAATGCAGCTATGGGTACCGATGATAAAACATTTATGTCTATTTCTTCTAAAGCTGGAAGTTTTGGTGGAGTTACTCCAAATATTATTCTATCAAATGGTATGAAATTATGGATTTTGAGTAACAAAGCTGGTTCTATCCCTGGGTTGTCTTATGACCCAACAAATATTTCTTCAACTCAGAATGTTTGTAAGAATTTGAAAAAGACAACCAAAGCTGCTTGTACTCTAGATGGTGGTACATTCTGTAAAGCTGAAAATAATTGCTTTACAATGGATAGTGCTAGTTTGCAAAAAATGGGTGATGCAAGAAACTGCTGTGCTTCTCCAGATTTGACATCACTTGCAGAAAATGAGAATTTTGACAAAGATAACAGAGCTTTTGCAATAAACGGCTTCACTATCTTTGTTGATATCAATGGTGATAAAGGTTCAAGCACTCTGTGGGAAGATGTGTTCCCATTCTTTGCAAGTGCTAACGGTCAAGTTTACCCAGGATATCCACTTGATGGTTACAAAGCAAACGATGAGCAAGGTAAGAATTCTGGATTGTATCTTGCTGCAAATAGTTCAACTTATTTGCCAGTAGATGTTTATTATTATGCATCTAATTCTTCAGGCAAATCAAGAAGAAAGATTGTTGCATACTCT
>JBNMKP010000145.1:0-4702 GCA_050874405.1 bacterium | reverse complement strand
TTATTGCCTTATTCCCTTAATGCCCTATTGCCTAAAAAGGAATTTGCCTTTACCTTGACAAATTCAAAAAATCAATTAAAAGATTGATGTATTAATACTAAATCTATCTTATTGTAGATGTGGGAATATGCGTCAATGTTCCAAGGGATAAATTAAGGGATAGTTGTAATATGGATAATAAGCTCCAAAATTCAATATCAACAAACGAGTTGTATAGGGAATACAACTGGTATCAACACACGTTTCCGGAACTTGTGCAGAATTCTTGTGATGCATTCTTTGATAAAAATTTCAAACTTAGTTTTATCGGTTTGAGTAAAAATATAAATTGTCTATTGAATAATGAATCCTGTTTCGTTACTAAGGTTAAAATTGATGAAGAGTACGAAATGTTTTTCAGATTGACGGATTCAGCGATAGACGTTATTTTGAATAAAGTTTTAGGAAAATCAAAACACAGATTTAATATAAATAAAATATCCGACTTGGAGGCAAAAGTTATCACTTCATTTAATGGATTTATGTTTAGTGCTTTGAAAGAACAACTAAATAACCCTAATCCCACAGAATTAAAAAGAACAAATTTTGACGTAGTACATTTAACCTTTTTGTTGGAAGATACTGATGAATACATTGATAAAACAGGAAAAATTATCATAACTCTTCCACTTGCACTTTTATCTCCGGAAGAAATTTCTTCAACCGGTGATAAATTCTCAGAAGATGAATTCCCGAATTCTGAAACAATGGCTAAAGTTTTGGTGGGAAAAACTCGATTTTCTTTATTTGATTTAAAAAATCTTGAAACAGATGATGTTGTCGTATTTGAAGATAGCAACATCGAAAACTTAACACTGTCTATTCAAGGGGAAGAAATGGCAGTGAATATCAATCCAAACATGGATTTACTGATACCTGAAACTGATGACGGAGGAGATAATATGGGTGATACTCATAAAAATATATGGGATAGCATTGAAGTTGATATGTATGCAGAATTTGATGCTGTCAAAGTTACTCTTGGTGAGTTGAAAAATATTGAAGACGGTTTAGTGGTAGATTTGACCTCTTTGTATGACAACAAAGTTACTTTGAAAGTTGAGGGAAAACCAATCGCTAAAGGTTCTTTGGTTATTGTCAACGATAGATATGGTGTTAAAGTTGACGAAGTTATCGCTCAAGGCGGAAAATCTTCAACTGCTGTTGCAACAGGTGATGAAAATTCTGAAGAAGAATATTCAAATGATGAGGAAACAACAGACGAAACAAATTATACAAACGAAGACGAAAACGAAATGCCGGCTGAGGGTGAAGAAAACGGCGAAAACGGTGAAGAAGATTTCGATTACAGCGATTTCGAACTTGAAGACGAAAATATTTAATAAACTAAACTTTATTAGATAAGGGGAGATTAAAAACAAATTATGGGTAGTTATATTGCAAATTTCACAGTTTACACAATGGCAATGCTTGGATTGATTTTCTTTGCATTATTTGTGTATAAAAAATTTATGGCAGGAGGTCTTGGCGGAAGTTCTTCAAAATTTTTGTCTATTGAAGAAACTATGAACATCAATCCGAGAAAATCACTTCTTGTCGTTAGAGCAGGAAATGAAAAATTCCTTGTAGCATCTGACGTTGATAGAACTACACTTATTTCAAAACTCGGTGATGTGAATTTAACTCCAAAAGTTGAGTCTTTTGAAAGATTTGAAAATATTATGCAAGATGAAACTCCAATCAAATCTCAACCAAAAACAAACAGAATTGTTGATTCTGAAGTCGTTTTGAAAGAGGAAGAGGTTAAACCGATGATTCATCTTGAACCAATCAAAGAAAAAAATCCAAGTTCAAGAAACTTGAAACGAGGAATGGACAGAAGGACTCCACAAACTTCAAGCAAAAACGTAGTATTAAATTTTGACAAACCTACTAACCACGGTTTGACAACAATGAAAGAAATGGCAAAAAAAATTAACGAATTATAAGGACTAGTTATGGACCAATTACAAAATATGAATCCGGTAATACAAATGCTAATAGTGATGTCAATGTTTTCACTATTACCTTTTATATTTTGTTGTATGACAAGCTTTTTGAGGTTTGTTGTTGTATTTTCAATGCTAAAAACTGCAATGGGTACTCAACAAGTACCTCCGGCAATTGTTATTATCGGGTTATCAATAATTTTGACTTTTTATACGATGGGTGGAACTTTCCAAAAGATGTACGATATGGGTTCTGTCCCCTATCAGAAAAATCACGATATGGTAATGGCGATAAATGAGGGTTCAAAACCATTAAAAGAATTTATGTTGAAGCAAACAAGAGAAAGTGATTTGACGTTCTTTGTAGAGCTTGCTCACAAAACAAAGCCTAAATCACCTGATGATATTTCAATTTGGGAAGTTGCTCCGGCATATATTATTAGTGAACTAAAAACTTCATTTGAAATCAGCTTTATTATATTTGTACCATTCATTATTTTAGACTTGGTTGTTGCAAATATTTTGTTAGCACTAGGTATGTTCATGTTGTCACCAACAATTATCTCAATGCCGTTCAAACTGCTGATATTCATTGCTGTTGACGGTTGGGCATTGATTGTTCAAGGACTGGTTTCAAGTTACAATTAAGGATTAAGTAAAAATGGAAATTCTATTAGAATATTTAGCAAAAGGTTTTATGATAATGCTTGCAATCTCAATGCCATGCGTATTGGTTGCCGCAGGTATTGGTCTTGTTGTTGGTATTTTGCAAGCCGTAACACAGGTTCAAGAACAAACAATTGCCGCAGCTCCAAAAATTGTCGGAGTATTTTTGGTAATTGTAATCGGTGGTGTTGGATTTATCAGATTACTGACAAATCTTTTCCAAGAGGGTATGGTTCTGGCTTTCAATACTGTTCCTCATAGCGAAAATTTTGTACTTGATGAAAATTATCACAAATATACAACTCCTTTTGAGGGCGAAATGAAAGACAGATTTAAAAATATTGATAATATCAATGAAATTATGAAAAACCCTGGAAAAGTTCCGTATATTGATAAATACCAAAAAGAAAAATATATTCCGGCTTCAAAAACGCCAATGCCAAAACCGGATTATGTTGAAACTAAGAGAATGTTAGGATTTTAGATAAATGGAACAACTTCTTGCAGCAATAGTTAAAATGTTTCCAACAATAAACACTTACCTTATGGCAGGTGCGTTGGTTTTTGCAAGAATGTTGGGATTTTTCAGATTTTGTCCAATTTTCAACCGTAAAGATATCCCGTCATTGGTAAAACTTCCAATGGCATTAATTGTGACAATATTTATTGTTCCTTTTTTGCATCCGGAAAAATGTTTGACAGAATGCGATTCGTTCACGTTGTCATTGTTGTTGAATATCGTAGTCGGTGCAATGATTGGATATATGGCACAACTTATTACTATCGCAATTGATTGCGGTGCGGAAATGATAAACATGCAAATGGGTTTGTCTTCTGCAACAACACTTGATCCAACGACATCTGCTCAAGTTTCAATTTTAACTAAAATGATTTCGCTTATGGGTATTTTAATATTCATAAATTTGGGCGGGGTTTATTGGTTGTTTAAGGCATTGGTTAGAAGTTTTGAAATTTTCCCGATGTATGCAACACATATTCCACTTGCCAAAATTGCGAATATGGATTTGTTAATTAAAATGTCTTCAAACACATTGTATATGGGCTTGCAAGTTGCATCACCTGTTTTGCTTGCAACACTTGCTCAGGATATTATCTTGGGTGTAATTTCAAGAACAGCACCACAGGTAAACGTATTCCAATTAAGCTTCTTGTTCAAACCGGTACTTGGAGCCGCAATTATGGTTTGGATTTTGCCAATGTTGATGAATGTGATAGAGGAATACTTTTTGAGTTTTGCCAATATAATTTAATTTGACATAACTAATCCAAAGTAATATCATAAAGCTAATAGAATTTAATAGGTAGAGAGAAATGGACGAAAACAATAACTCAAATCAAACTAAAAAATGTCAATTCTGCGGAGCAGAAATTGATGTAGAAGCTCAAAAATGTAAATTTTGTGGCGAATGGGTTAATAAGAAGAATGAAGATGACTTGCCACAAGAATTGAAACATTTTAATTGGGGTGCATTTTTACTAAATTGGATTTGGGGTGTAATGCATAAAAAATATATTACATTGTTGTATTTCCCAGCATGTTTAATTCCTGTAATAGGACCATTGGCGATTTCAATTTGGTTTGGTGTCATGGGGAATAGATGGGCTTGGAATTCTCAAAAATGGGAAAGTCCGGAGCAATTTAATGAAGTGCAAGAACGTTGGGTTCGTTTGTGGATAGTTTTGGCGATTTTTGCATTGATAATTGCAGTGAAAATGTTTGTAGTACTTTCAGTTGTAGGAAGTGCAGAAGTATAATTGAAAAATAAAAATTTAAATTAGCCGATATAGCTCAGATGGTAGAGCAACTGATTCGTAATCAGTAGGTCAGGGGTTCGATTCCCCTTATCGGCTTTGTGTTTTAGTGGTTTAAATTGTTTTATATGAAAGACATTTTTTGCATAAAAAAATGACCCTGATAGCTCACTTCTTAAAAAATACCCCCAAGCGAATTCGAATCGCTGTCTACACCGTGAAAGCATCGCTTTTCTCCGTTATTTATGTGTTTTTAGGGTTAAAGATTTGACCGG
>JBNMKP010000144.1:0-4703 GCA_050874405.1 bacterium | reverse complement strand
GAATTGCCGAAGTATCTCATAACTTTTTGCTATTACAACATCACTCTGTATAGGCTGCTCCGCACTCTACTCGGCTTGCTTTCCTCGTAATGACAGATTAGGGGTTCGGGGGCAAAGCCCCTGATAACTCGTTCCATTTAGTCGTTCGTGTTTTTCTTTTTCGGTTCGCTCGCAATGACATTGTGGCATTTGCCCCCTCGCCCTAACCATCTCCCTCAAGGGGCGAAGGAAACTATCTTTTAAGTCAATAAATGATTTCATATTAACCTCCTTTTATAAGAATTATTAAAACATTATACATCTATACATGTATTTTTAACATGCATAATTGTATTTTGCAAATCTAAACGCACAAACTGTTACAATGAAAACATGATTAAAAACAGACTATCAATAATTCTTGGCGAACAGAGAATGAGAGTTTCAGAATTATCAAAACTCTCCGGAATAAGTCAAAATGCATTAAATAAAATTTACCACGGAAAAACTAAGGGGATAGATTTTCAAACCCTTGATAAATTATGCGAAGCCCTAAGATGTACCACTCAAGATTTATTTCAATATATTGAAAAATAATCCCACACTACTTAATCTTCTTCAATGAAGATAAGAAATTGTTTTGTACAATATCACCATCAACTTTAGTCAAGAAAATTTGACAATCTTTATCTTCCGCATCAATTGGTGGCAATTGAGATATCTCTGCAGAATAATAATTACTATCGTTTCTGGTACTCAATGGAATTCTGTTTGCTAAAGCATTCAAAGAAATATTTCTCAAGAATCCGTACATTCCTTTTTTGCTATTTGAAAATTTTGTATAAATTCTCAATGCCGCATCTTGTTTTTCTATATCATAACGACCAATAATAAACGAACTCAACTGAGGGGCTTTAGATTTAATCATCATACGTTCTGCTACATTGTTTTTCAAATAAATATCACCGTCAATTTGGTCAAATTTACCCTCAGGAACAGATACAAGTTCAGATAATGATGACAAACTAATCATTGTTAATGGATTTCTAAATAGAGATGCAACATTCAACGCATATTGGACAAGCCCAATTTTCGCAATCACTCCATCGTAAACTCGGAATTGAATACGACCGTTTAATTTTAATGAATCGTCCGTATTTAAATCTAGCAAACCACTTGCTTTACCGTTGATTTCTTTTGGGAGATTTAATAATGTTGTTGCAATTAAATCCGAATTAACTTTGATTAAAGCAAGCCATATATTATATTTATGATTTTTTAGGTCACAATTTATTTTGGCAGTTGTTTGCCCTTCTGCGAAATTGAATTTATCAGCATTTATTTTCAAAACACTATGTTTATCAAGAGATAAATTCGCAACAGCATCTGAAAAATGAATATTTTTATAAAAACCTTGTTTTACTTTCAGAATACATTCTTCAACAATCAAATTAGCAAGATCAAAGGTTTGAGCATCATCATCTGAATCCGTATCACCGGTATTATTTTCAATTGATTTAGCAACTTCGGTTTTAACATCTGTTGAAGCTTCATCACTTGGTGTTTGATTATTGAAAACTTGCAAATACTTTTCGACATCAACAGTATCAAGAGCTAAGGTTATATTTTTTACAACAATTGGGAATTTTATTTCATTAACAATTACACCTGACATATCATAATTAGACCTGCGATATCTACCATTAGATGAGATATGTAAATGATCATCATCGGTTTTTAATTCTCCAGATTTGATAAATAATCTTTGACTTGGAATTGCGACTTTATCCATTTTCATATTTCCGATAAGATATGGGTATTTTCCGGTATTTATAACTTTGATATGTCCTGTAAATGTTCCGTTCTTGAAAAGTTTTTCTTTTATCAACATATTGATAAAACCGCTTGGCATAGGTTGAGGAAGACTCAAACCAAAATCTTTTACAAATGTTTGACCATTTGAAAAATCAATATTTGAACTAAAACTTACCAATGGAATTCTTTTCTTTTTCACATTATGATTTCTATCAGGATCTTCAGCATAGTAGTCAATAGATTTGATATTAAGTAGCATATTTTCAAAATGCATTTTGGCAACAAGAACACGAGTTGCAAGATTATTCATAAAAGATTCATCACCATCTGCAACAAACCCGTTCCCCTTATCAAATTTATATAACCACAACAAATCTATTTTATTATATTTAGATTTTAATTGAACTCTAGTATCTGCTTTACCTGTAATTTGTAGAGGATAGCCAATCATTTTTGACAAATAATTTGTTGAAAAATCATTTGTAACAACAGCATTACCAACTAAATTTGTATCAACAGATTTCAAATAATCTTTAACCATTCCGGAAAAATCCATCTTGTTAGAAGTTTTTCCATTATAATAACCTTTAAAATCATTCAAAACGATTTTATGACTATCTAGTTTCACATTTCCTTGAGTTAGCAATATAGGAAGATTACTAAATGGAATTAATTTAAATGCTAACTTGTTTAATTTAACATTTCCGTTCATTGATTTGTTTGTAATATTGAAATCAAAATCGAAATTACCATCAATATCTTTAAAATAAGCTAATTGTTCACCCAAGTTATTTTCTACGATTTGAGAATTTAACAAATCAATAACATAAGGAATTGAAAAATTCTTAGATTTGAATGTCAAATTATAATTATTCTTTTTATCTAAATACCCGTTAAAATTAAAATGAGATTTGTTAATATCAACCAAAGAATTTTCAAAAACTATTCTGTCTTTATCTTTGATATAAACACGATTGTAATCAGAAGATGAAACATTTAATTTGTTCTTTCCTTTAGTAATTTGAGCTGATATTATATATCTCAAATGTTTTTTGACAACATCATCTTCTATTTTTAGTTTTTTACCATTTACTTTAATAAACGTATTTTTGTCTAATTTGTACAAAATATCAGCATTTTCAAGCGAGAAAACTGACGAATAAAAATCAACATTCCACTCACCTTGACCTGAAGATTTTTGTTTAAAAACAGGCAAATCTAAAATCGGATTTACATCAACAAAAACATTATTTAATGCAACTTTATTCAAAATAATATTCTTTTTTTGAATTTCTTTCAATGAAATATCGGTATTTAATTTATTAATATCAGCTAAAAGTTTTTTATTTTTGTCTGACAATTTAATTTCATCGACTTTAAAATTTATATCTGGAGATAGAGAAGTTTTCAAAGACGGATTGGAAATTTTCACATCTGCCCCAAGTGTTTTTGAAGAAACATCTTCAACATACTTAATTACACGAGGATTTGAAACAGCCCAAGGTAAAACTTTTAAATACAAAACAAAAGGCAATGCACCCAAAATTAATGCAAAAGTAAATACAATTGATAAAAATTTTACTACTGATTTTACTCTCTTTGTTGCCATAATCGTTATAATATTTTTTACTTACTAACAAAATTATTATATCATAACAAATTTTATGCTATCATCATATTATGAAAAAGTTACTAATCTTGATAGGTATAATATTTATATTTTCGAGCATTTCAACTCAAGCTCAAGAAACTCAAAACCCGACAAATCCAAATAGCAATATTGTAACTTTTTCTCAAAATGAAAAATGGGGAACGAAAGATTCTCAAGGAAACATTTTAATTCAACCGATTTATAAAAAAATGATTCGCCTTGGGGATAATTCTTGGATTGTTCAAAATAAAAAAAATAAGTTTGGGCTAATCGATAATTCTGGGAAAGAACTTGTACCGATTAAATATCTTCACGCTGATAGAGTTGTTTCAAAGTTTGCGAAATTTGGAAATTCAAGCGACTATGGAATTTATGATGAATACGGAAACGTAATTGTTGAACCAATTTATTCAAAAGTTGATATTCTTTTTGGAAAAATGTTTTTAACCTACAAAAATTATAAATACGGAATTGTAGGTTACGATGGTAAAGTAATACTAGAAAATGAATTTGATGATATTTATATGCCAAAGCCAAATGTTATGAGAATTTTATACAACGGACAATGGTATGAACTTGAACAAGTTAATGCCGAAACACTTACACTTCCGGCAGATGCAAAACACAATTTAGCATCAAAAGAGGACTTAAATTTTTATAATATTGTTGTTAATACAGGAGCAATGACAGGATACTCCGTATTAACTTTTTCAGATTATTTAATCAAGATTTTTTCATCAATTTCACCAGCCCATGAAGATACAATTGATGAACTTATGTTGTCGCAAGGAGCTGAAACAGTTTCAATTTTTATGAAACTATCTTGGTTGCCCAAATATCCGATTACATACGTAAAAAAATATTATCAAAATGTCCGAAATCCAAACAACGGACCATTATCAAATGTTAGACGAGAACTCAAAAATCAAATCAAATAGGAGAAAATTTTATGAGAGAAGAATTGTTATCGCTAATTGAAAAAAACAGTAAAATGAGCCTTAAAGAACTGGCAGTTCTTCTTGGTGCTGACGAACTTGAAGTCGCGAACGAAATAGACTCATTAGAAAATGAGGGTGTAATTTGTGGTTATCATACTCTTATTGACTGGGATAAGGTAGCTGGTGAGATGGTTACAGCCCTTATAGAGGTCAAGGTTACTCCACAGCGTGAGCAGGGCTTTGATAAGATAGCAGAGCGTATTCGTAACTTCGAGGAGGTTACTGCCGTATATCTTATTGCCGGAGCTTATGATTTCATG
>JBNMKP010000143.1:0-4736 GCA_050874405.1 bacterium | reverse complement strand
CGTTTCGGAATCTCCTTAACTTTTGAGACCCTGAAACTATTTCAGGGTGACACTGGGGTTCTGTCTTTTTACCCCCCTTCGAAATCAAAGATTTCGGTTCCCCCCTCAAGGGTGGAACAATCGGAAGTGTCGCAGATTACGACGTCACTCTGTTCTAATCCATTCATTATTTGTCCATTATCTTTCCTCGTAATGACATGAATAGGGGTTCGGGGGCAAAGCCCCTGATGACTCGTTCCATTTAGTCGTTCGTGTTTTTCTTTTTCGGTTCCACTTTTTCTTTTTGCCTCGAAATCAAAAAGAAAAAGTGAACATAGAAAGTTTTGAGATTCTTCGCTTCGCTCAGAATGACATGTGGTTTATAACCGTGTAAAGTATTAGAATTTGATTTTTCATCAAATAAACGGTTAAATTTATTTTTTAATCCTTTGCAAACCTTTACTATTAGGCTATTATGGGTTACCCCCCCCCGAAAGCCGCTCTATGATTGCGTTTTGACATTATTTGCCCTTTCTTTTTGTTATTTAAGGAGATTCTGAATCAATTTTTATTCGTTAGAGATTAGATTTGTTACCCTCTCTAACTCTCCCTAATCAGGGAGAGTAGTATCTTTATTATACTAGATTTTTCCAACATGCGCAAGATTGTTTTATATTTAACCCTACTCTCTCCCTTATCCTAAGGGAGAGGTGAATTTACAAAAATTATTAAAAAACTCTATATTTTGTACCACCATACAGAAAATCTTTTACCCCTACAAAAGTTTGAGCAAGCACAAAGTCCACTGATTCCTGTGTATCATACGCAATATGTGGGGTGATAATAACATTCGGCTGTTTATTCAGTTCCTGAACCACATTTGACTCTTCAAGGCACATCAATGCTTTTTTCTCATTAACTTTTGACTCTTCCAAGCAAGAAGAATCCAAACACGCAACTACATCTAACCCCACGCCCTTGATAAGTCCGGATTTTACAAACTTCAACAAATCTTGCAAGTTTACTAATTCTCCCCGAGATGTATTCACAAAATAAACACCATTTTTCATCATTCTGAATTGTTTTGCAGAAATAAAATGATGATTGTCTTTACAATAAGGAACATGCAACGTTATAACGTCAGAAAATTTCAACAATTCTTCAAAATCTACATATCGAACCTTATATTTCTTTACAAGTTCTTTTTTCGGAGATGGGTCATAAGCCAAAATTTTCATTCCTAAACTCGCAGCGATTTCACATACCGCACACCCTATAGAACCCGTTCCGACAACTCCCAATACCAACGAATCGGGGTCTTGCCCAGTAAAACTTGACAAAACACAAACCCCTCGTCTGACAGATTCAATCGCAGGAAGCAAGTGTCTTACAAGCATCAAAATTATTGTGAAAGTAAACTGCGCAACCGATTTACAAGCATAACCCTCAACATTAATAAGCGCTATATTTTTATCAATACAAGGTTTTGCATCAATATGATTGACCCCAGTAGACCGAGTAGAAATAATTCGCAAATTTTTAAATTTATCCAAAACTTTTTCCGTAATTCGAGATGTTGTAAAAACACTAACAATCATCGTTTGAGCTAAATCATCTTCAGATAAAGTTTCAACGGTTTCTTCATTCAAAGGGTGGTTAAAAAATTTCAAATCGAAATAATCACATTTATGGTTTTCAAAAAATTGTTTTTCAGACTCTCGATAATCGAAAAATAACATTTTGCATGTCATATTCTTTTCTCCTTTTTATAAATTATTTTTTATAAAAAATAAAAATCTATTGAACAAAAGTCTAAGTTTTTTGAAAGAAAAATTAACACAAAAGATAATGTTACCCAAAGCAAAAACACTTATATTAGAAATGTAAACACTACATCTAACTTTTGTACTCATAGTGCTGAATTTCTATCGCGATTATAGCGGACATGCAAACAAAGCAGCAGAGTGCAGAACGGTTGTCTATCAGATTAGCATGACCTGATAAAACACAACCGATAACCAAAGAGGGCAGATACAATATCTGCCCTCAAAATTTATTTCAATTTCCAAACATCGTCCGGAATTGTCCAACCATTATTTTTTGTTCTCAACAAACAGAATACACCCGAATTTTCTCCTTTAGTTTTTTCACTACAATTATTATTTATCTCCTCAACTGTTTTGTGAAAACCGGCAGGTAATATCCCGTTCTCCGAAGTATATGTCAAAACATAAATATCTTTTCCAATAACATTAGGTCCGCTATCACCATTAGAGTCAATATAAAAAGTTAACCCAGGGTTTGAAGTATTAATTCCAAATCTATTCCATAAACTATAAGCACTCCAAACGTCCATACAAATATTTGTACCATTATTCAACTTCACCGTTACAATGTCCAATCCTATACCAATATTTTGTCTATCATTAAGAACCGTTCCTCCGTCAAGAGTTCTATTTTTGCCTTTATTTTGCCAACAACCTGCTTCATTATAACAAACGTGAGAATATTTCATATATGGAGCAAAATACGTTTCAAACCACTCTTTTTGAGAATTTGTATCTTCGTCTTTAAGTATCATACTCATATCAACATCATTACCCTCATTGGATTTAATAACCTGTTGAATAATTGAATAATCCTCTTTCAATTTAGCCTCTATCACTCGTTTTTGGTTTTTGGAAATCAAAGTTGGAATTGTCATTGCTGCAACAATACCAATTATACCGAGAGTGATTAAAACCTCGGCTAAAGTGAAGGCAAATTCCTTTTTCGGCAATAGGGCATTAAAGGAATAAGGTAATAAGTTCTTTACGTTTTTATTAGATTTTTTACTATTTGCACTATTATTAATTGTCATTCCGAATTTATTTCGGAATCTCCTTAATTTTTGAGACCCTGAAACTAGTTCAGGGTGACAGTGGTGTGCTGTGTTCAAGATTACTACGTCACTCTGTATAGATTGATTTATACTTTGCTCGGCTTGTTTCCTTGTAATTGTATGATTTAGCATTTCAGACCTTTCTTTATTAGTTTACTTTCATATAAAATATTACTTTATTCACAATATAATAGTTTATAAACCATTATATTATTAACATAAACTATTGTATTAGATTAGTCAACTTTTTAAAATTGTAAAATGACTAATGAAGAATATTTACAAAGATTAGGGATAAAACTCAAAATTCTACGAAATATTAAAAAGCTTTCGCAAGACGATATTGCAAATAAATTAAACATTGATAAAAGTTATTACAGCAAGGTCGAAAGAGGTTTAACAAATCCAACAATAATTTATTTAAGAAATTTGGCTCAAATACTTGAAGTTGAATTAAATGAATTGGTTGACGAACACATAAACATTTAGCCCAACAAGGCATGCCCTATTGGGGAATATTTAAAATTTTTTACAAATCTTAATAAGGGTAAAAACCATGCAAATGCATGTCATAACATGGTTTTCCATGGTTTAAAATTCCCCAGCTCATGATATGACATGGTTTCAGCCATATTAAAATCTTGAAAAGCATAATATGAGAGGGTTCTAACCACATGTTACAAAACTTCATAACAACATGTTCTGACCTTGAAAAAAAGCTCTGATTTTTTATAATAAAAGTATGAAGTCGCAAGACATTGATATGACGGCTTTAGGGGAGATACTCGATATATTTATTTAGGATATCGAATTAGTTAATCAGATAAGTGGAGATTTTATAAATTGTTTAGAAGTAGGGATATGGGAAGAGCAGTTGCAGTCAGAAGATGGACAACAACAGCCCTAGAATGTTATAAAAGAGGTTGCAATTGCGAAGGTTGTTTTTACAGAGATTTCTTTAGCGGTTCTTCTCAAAAATGTCAAATGAAAGCATCTGTATTAGAATTGGTTAGAGTTATTGGAACTCCGGACGTTGAATTACCACAATTTTTGGCAGACGAATAATCAATTTGCCCTTTAAAAATTATTAAAATTGTGTTATACTGACAAAGCAGTATAGAAAATTGGAGGTTTTAGATGCACATACACGTAAACGGAAGAAACATTGAAATTACAGAAGCAATTAAAGCTTACGTTAAAGAAAAAATTGGTAAAGTAGCTACTCGTTACGACCAAATTCAAGGTATTGACGTTGTTTTATCTGTAATCAAAAATCCTGCTGCTGAAGGAAAACACATCGCAGAAGTTACTTGTAAAACAAACACAGGCAGTATCCGTTGTGAAGAAGCAGCTGAATCAATGTACGCAAGCATTGACTTATTAGCTGACAAATTAGCTAGACAAATTACTAAGCTAAAAGATAAAAATATTTCTTCTGACAAAGCTTCAATCCGTAATGTTAAAGAAGAAAAAGAAACTGAAGAAGTTGTTGATATTAAAGCTATGGAAGACTAGTTTTAACAACTATTTTAAATCTAAAAAACACCTGTTGAAATTTCAGCAGGTGTTTTTGTATGTATTATTTAGCTACAAATCGTATTTTAATGAACAATAAAGATTATAAGCCATTTTCAAAAACTTTTTATTTGATTTCATTGCACCAACAACTTGCTCTTCCATTTCTTGTTCATTAACAGGCTCAAAATAATAAAATTCGTATGGTTGAACACCTAGAATTTTACCCAATTTTTGCAAAGTATCAGGAGATGGTGAAAATTTTCCAGTTTCCATATAACTCAAGCTCTGTGGTTCAATCCCAACAAGTTCCGCCAATTGTTCTTGTGTATATTTTTTACTTTTTCTGATAGTTTTTATT
>JBNMKP010000142.1:0-4742 GCA_050874405.1 bacterium | reverse complement strand
GTCTTTGCCAGAGTATTGTTTTCCAGAAAATCTTATAATTTTATCAACCATTAAAAACTCCTTTTTCTTAATTTTATCACGAAGTTTTAAAAGTCTATTAAATCTTTGACTTTCGTATTTAATGCATCTGCGATTTCAATTAGTAAATCAAGACTAACTGTTCGTTTGGCGGTTTCAATCTTTGCTAAATGTTCTCTTGAAATGTCGAGTTTTTCGGCTAATGAGTTTTGTGACATTCCCAATTCTTTTCTTCGAGTAAATATGTTTCGCCCTAAATTGTAAATTTTTGTAGTCTTATTGTTCACAAATTTATTTTATGTTATCTTGGTGTTGAAGTATGTAGTCTTAAAGAGAACAAATCAACTAAAGAAAGGAACAGATAAATGAGAAATAAAAGTGAAATTTTTAATAAAAATGTAAAGAATTTATTCCCTTGTTCCCTGAATCCCATATTACCTAAAAAAGAATTTGCATTTACGTTAGCCGAAGTATTAATTACCCTTGGCATTATTGGTGTCGTTGCTGCAATTACAATACCAACACTTTCACAAAAATTGTATGAAAAAAGAACGGTTACTCAATTACGTGCCGTGCAATCTATCCTTTCGCAATCTGTTAAAGCTGCTGAAGCAGAAGATGGTGAAGTTGAGGGTTGGGAATTAAAACTTGACGGTTCAGAATCTGATGCCAAAATTATTGGCGAAAAATTATTGAAACACATGAAAGTTGCTCATGATTGTGGAACTGAACCGGACGAAAAAAGTATTTGTGTTCCATATTTAAAATATAACACTCTTAATGGTGGTACTGTTTGGGGAAATTATTCAGCACTTCCTAATTATTATAAAGTTAAATTGAATAATGGTGCTTCTTTATGGTGGAGAAGTGGTAATCATTCTATTGCTGCAGAAAAAAGTGCAGAAATGTATATTGATTTTTTTGTTGATGTGAATGGTTCAGCTTTACCTAATATGGTTGGAAAAGATGTTTTTGATTTTTATTATGAAAAAGGTTCATTAAGAGTTGCTGGAACTCCAAATTATTTAAATAGTGGGACTTGTAGTATAACTTCTACAGGTTGGGGTTGTGCTTATTATGTATTAACAAATGGCAAACTTCTCAAATAAGACTGGTCTAATTCAAATATGTAAAACCTAAAAATCTCATAATATAAGAAAAAGTTATGTGAATAATTTTTAATATTTACTGCAAAGTAATTGAAATTATACTATGTCGGTAATAAGATGAAGTAACGAGTGTAGATAGTACAATATTGGATTAGGTTATGGCATTAAATTTTCAAGAATTGGTTTTTAATTTACAAAAGTTTTGGTCAGATTATGGCTGTATAATTCAACAACCGTATGACATAGAAAAAGGCGCATCAACAATGAACCCTGCAACTTTCTTGCGTTCCTTAGGTCCTGAACCTTGGAATACTGCAATGATTGAACCTTGCAGACGTCCAACAGATGCTAGATATGGTGAAAACCCTAACAGATTGGGTCATTATTTCCAGTTCCAAGTTATCTTGAAACCATCTCCAGATAATGCGCAAGAACTTTATTTACAAAGTTTGGAAGCTATGGGGATTGATTTAAAAGAACACGATGTAAGATTTGTTGAAGACAACTGGGAATCTCCAACTTTAGGTGCTGCCGGTGTAGGTTGGGAAGTTTGGCTTGATGGTATGGAAGTTACTCAGTTCACTTATTTCCAACAAGTTGGTGGTGTTGAGGTTAAACCCGTTGCACTAGAATTGACCTACGGTTTGGAACGTATTGCAATGTATCTTCAAAATAAAGAATCTGTATATGATATTATGTGGAATGATACGTTGAAATATGGTGATATTTATCTTCAAAATGAAATCGAACAATCTAAATATAATTTTGAAGTTTCAGATACTAAATCATTATTCCAAATGTTTGATTTGTACCAAAAAGAAGTTGATAATTGTTTAGCTGCAAAATTAGTTTTGCCGGCTTATGACTATGTTTTGAAATGTTCTCATACATTCAACTTGTTAGATGCTCACGGTGTAATTAGTAAAGATGAAAGAAATAATTTCATCGGTCGTGTCAGAACAATGGCATCTGCTGTTGCTAGATTGTATGTTGAACAAAGAGAAGCAATGGGCTTCCCTCTTATCAAAAAAGAAACAAGTGTAGTTTAATAATAAAAATAAATAAGGAATTTAAATGGCTGAAAAATTTAACAGAGCAACTTTTACCCGTAATTTCTTGAAAAATATTACGAGAATAAAGGCTCCCGATGAAATGCTCGCAGAAGCAAAATCTCAAGGTTTGGAAAAAACTCTTGGGGTTGTTGATTTAATTGTTCTAGGTGTAGGTGCAATTATCGGTTCTGGTATTTTTGCAGTTGTAGGTATTGCTGCAGCTGGAAGTGCCGATGGTTCAAGCTTGGGCGCAGGTCCGGCATTGATGGTATCAATGATAATTGCCGCTATTGCTTGTATTTTTTCAGCATTATGTTATTCAGAATTCGCAACAATGATTCCTGTTGCAGGTGGTGCTTATACATACACTTTTGCAACATTGGGTGAATTTGCTGCTTGGATGGTAGGTTGGGTTTTGATGCTTGAATATGCAATTGGTTTTATTGCCGTTGCTTGTGCTTGGTCAAATTATTTTGTTCAATTTATGGCAGGATTTGACAAAGTTTTACCTGCTTGGCTTGCTCACCCGCCTGCATGGCTTACTAATGATGTTTTTGCTGCAGGTAAAATAGTTGCAGAAAATCCTCATACTTTTATTCCGAAAATTTTAGGTGTTCCTATTTGTATAAATGTTCCGGCTATTGTTATTGTTCTTTTGATTACTGCAATTTTGGTTAAAGGGACAAAAGACTCTGCAAAAATGGCAGGAGCAATGGTATTTATCAAATTGGCAGTAATTGGCTTGTTTATTGCATTTGGTGCAATTTCATTTTTCCATACTCCACCAAGTTGGCAACCTTTTGCACCAAACGGAATGGCTGGAATTTGGTCTGCAGCATTTTTGATATTCTTTGCTTATATCGGGTTTGATGCTTTGGCAACAGCTGCAGAAGAATGTAAAAATCCTCAAAAAGACTTACCGATTGGTATTATTGGTTCATTATTAATAACTACTATTGTATATGTATTAGTTGCACTAGTTCTTACAGGCATGGTTAATACTGCAGGACCTGTTTCTTTGAGCTTTTTGAAAGCTCCTATGGTTTATTGTATGAATCTTATTCATCATGACCATTTGGCATTTTTGATTTCAATTGGTTCTTTGGCAGGTTTAACTTCTGTACTTTTGGTATTAGAAATGGCTGCAACAAGAATTTTATTTGCAATGAGTAGAGATCATTTTATTTCTCAAAGATTTCAAAAGTTAGATCCAAAATTCAAAACTCCTGCCTTGTTAACTTGGACAGTTGGACTTTTGGCGGTTGTTGGAATTTTGACTTTGAATTTAGACGTAGCAGCTGAACTTTGTAACTATGGAACATTTACATCTTTCATTATTGTATGTGTTGCTGTTTTAATTTTGAGAAAAACTGATCCAAATAGACCAAGACCTTTCAAAGTTCCGTTCTCACCGGTAACTCCTGCTTTGGGTATAATTTGCTGCGGCGGTTTGATGATTTACAAATCAATGCAAGCAGGTGGTTCAGCTTTATTATTCCCAGTATGGCTTGGTATTGGTGCAATAATTTATTTATTATACGGATTTATTAAAAATAGAAATAATGAAAATAAAATCCATAAAGAAATAGTCCACGGTACGATTGAAAATCAGGAAGAATTATAACAAATGGATATTAAACAGATTTGCCGAAATATATTTAAGCGAAAAAGTATGGACGATTTGATAAACACTAGCAAACGTTCAGAATTAAAAAAGACATTAAATGTTTTTGACCTTATCGTAATCGGAATTGGTGCAGTTGTTGGTACTGGTATTTTTACAATTATTGGTACTGCAATCACTGGGAGTTCTGAGAGTGCAGGGGCAGGTCCGGCTATTGTAGTTTCAATGGTTTTGGCTGCAGTTGCTTGCGTATTTTCAGCGCTTTGTTATTCTGAAATTGCTGCTATGATTCCTGTTGCAGGTAGTGCTTATACATACACTTATGCAACAATGGGTGAATTCATGGCTTGGATGGTCGGTTGGATTTTGATGCTTGAATATGCAATTGGAAACATTACTGTTGCAAGTGCTTGGACCGGGTATTTTATCCAGTTTTTGAAAGGTTTCAAGCATTGTTTACCTGATTTTATTGTTAATTTCCCATTGTGGCTAAGATATGATTATAAAACTATGGTTGCCCTATGTAATAATAATCACTGGGATATTCATGATAAAATCCCGTATTTGTTTGGTCATATTCCGTTTGCGGTTAATTTGCCTGCTGTTGCAATTGTATTAGCTCTAACAATGCTTTTGGTTCGTGGTGTAAAAGAATCTACAAGGGTTGCAAGTATTATGGTTGGGGTAAATATGTTTATGATTTTATCCTTTATCGTAGTAGGTGCTTTTTATGTAAAACCTGAACACTGGACACCATTTTTCCCTAGTGACCCAACAGGAGTAATTATGGGGGCATTTTTGATATTCTTTGCTTATATCGGATTTGATGCAATTTCAACAACTGCAGAAGAAACTGAAAATCCGCAAAGAGATTTGCCTATTGCAATTTTAGGAACTTTAGTTATTTGTACAATTTTATATGTATGCGTTGCTTTGGTT
>JBNMKP010000141.1:0-4752 GCA_050874405.1 bacterium | reverse complement strand
TAGTTTGTAATTTTTGAGTAATAGCTAAATTTATATCTTTTTCTTTATCTCCAAGTGGTCCGATTGCACCGGATTCACTGCCTCCATGTCCTGCATCAAGAGTTATTTTAATGTCTTTTAGCGGGCAATTTTTATCAATAACAGGCGCATTATTTACTTCAATTACTAGTTCATTATCTGTTTTGTAATAACTGTTAAATCCAAATAATTTTCCAATCGGGTTTATATGAAATTCGTATTTGTTAAAAGGACAGCCCTCAACGTTATAAACCGTCAAATCAAGTCCATTATTATCATATAAAACATAAGGTGTCTTTTGAGATAATTTTATTTTAAAAATTCTTTTATCCAGAGTTTCTTCATAAGTAAAAGAGTCGATTTTGGCAGGCTTTAGGTCTTTATTTTGAAGTTCTTTCATTGAAGACTTTGCAATCCAAGCATAATCATCTCTTGCAAGTTGAACCTTATAAAAATCTCCGAACTCTCCAATTGCGGTGAATAAAATACCTTTTTGCAGATGTTGAAGTCGATTTATTCCAAAATCAACAGGGGTTGAACGAAGTGGAATATTATTTTCATTTGCTACGATTACTATTGGTTTGTTATATTTTTTTTCGGTTATTTGAGCTTTAGAGGTTGAATTTGAGTCATTTCTTGTAATGGTATAAGTTTTTGATTCTTTGCCATTGTCAATTTTGAATACATTTTCTCCCACAGTTAAATTCACAGTATGCCAAAAGCCCCCTGAGGGGTGAATTTCAACAGATTCTCCATTGATTGTCAATTGCGAGTCAGGATTTTCACTCCCAATAAAAAATGTTCTTGGCGAATTAATAGTGACGTTGTTACTTTTTGGATAAACAATGTCAGCACTATTTGCATTTAATGTGCTTAAATTTAGTAATAAAGCAAGTCCTAAAATTGATAAAATATTTCTCTTCATAATATTACTATACAATAATTAAGAAAAAATTATAATTTCGTAAATTTATTTAATAATTTAGATATTTGTCATTCGTTATGGTAAAATTAAATATGTAAGGGATAGGTAATGAGAAGAGATTTAGATAAAACCCGAAAGACATCAAGGGGCAGATATTGTAACAATGCTACTGATTTTATGAGTATTGTTTATTTAGTCGGTGTTATATTATTAGCATTACACTTATTCGTATTGCAAATTGTTGATATTCACAAATACCGTGAAAAAGGCAGAATGCAACGTGCAAGTCATGATTTTGCTGTTCGTGGTGATATTTATGATAGACATGGAATTAAGTTAGCAACCGATAGAATTTATTACAATATCTATGCTCGTCCAGTTGATTATTCTGATAAGGAAACCCCGAAAAAGATAGCTAAATTATTTGCTCCAGTGCTTGGAATTCCGGAACAAACTTTGTACACTAAGTTATCAAATAAAAAAATTCAAGTTATTGCAGTAAAAAAAGATGTTGATAGAGATACAGCCAAAAAGATTATGAAAATTATTTCTGATAATAGTTTTCGATCAATAAGTTTAGATAAAAAGAACACTCGTGAATATCCGCAAGGTGTATTTGCATCTCATGTTTTAGGTTTTTATAACTTTGATGCAAATGTTTCAAATGGTGTGGAATTAACCGCTAAAGATAAATTAGAACACGTTGTGAGAGCAACAAGATATCAAAGAACAAGAGATGGTAAGATTATTTATAACTTTACAACAGACCCTGTTGTTCCAACGATGAACCCGAAAGGACAAGACGTTGTTTTGACAATTGATGCTGCAATTCAACACGTTTGTGAAAAAGAATTGCAAAAAATTATCCATGAAAAAGATGCTTTGCGTGGGGCTGTTATTGTTATGAACCCTAAAAATGGTGAAATTCTTGCTTATGCCGTTTACCCAACCTATGATCCTAACAAATTTCAAAAGGCATCTAACACGCAAATCAAGAACTGGACATTGACTGATGTTTATCCTCCAGGGTCGACATTCAAAACTATTACTGTAACCAGTGCGATGGAACTTGGCAAAATTAATGAACATTCAATCATTGCTGATTCCGGTCGTATGAAGTTTGGTAATTATACAATTGAAAATTATGACTATAAACAAAAAGGTGCTCCAGGAAAGATTAACTTAGTTTACTTATTTGAGCACTCTAGTAACATTGGATCTGTAAATGTTGGATTTTTAATGACTCACAATGAATTTTATACAATGCTTAAAAAATTCGGTTTTGGTGAAAAATCAGGAATCGATTTACCTGGAGAGTCTTCAGGCCTGCTTGCTTCCCCTAAATATTGGGATAAAGGTTTACACATGACAATGTCTTATGGTTATGGTACATCTGTTTCTATTATGCAAATGGTTTCAGCTGTATCAGCTCTTGCCAATAACGGTGTAAGAGTTACCCCTCACGTTATTAAGTATTCACCGGAAGAGGAAGCTGAAAAAGTTAAATCTATCCCGACAATTTCTGCTCAAACAGCTCATACGATTACAAAATTATTAGCAGAAAGTGTTAATAATGGAAAATCTTGTATTAAAATGGACAAGTATAATGTTGCCGCCAAAACCGGAACATCAAGAAAACCTTTGGAAAACGGTACAGGTTATTCCGGTACAATGTACACATCAACTATCGGTTATCTACCGGCAAGTGATCCGAAAGTTTTAATTTACGTAGTAATAGATAGTGCGAAAAAAGGACCGGTTTGGGGTAACACTGTAGCAGGACCGGTGTTCCACGAAGTTGCAGAACAAACGGCTAGAATTTTAGACTTAAAACCGGATAAAATTCCTGCAACACCTACAAAGAAAGTTAATTAAATAAGAAGATAAATAAGGAGAAAAAGAAAAATGAAATTAGATGAATTGATTGAATATCTAAAATACAAAGATTTAATAAATTTTAAAAACGTTGAAATTTCCGGAATTTCATATAATTCAAAAACGACTAAAAAAGGTGATATTTTTGTTTGTTTAGTGGGTGAACACACAGATGGTCACGAATATGCACAAATGGCGATAGATAATGGCGCTGCGGCATTGCTTGTTGAACGACCAATTGATGGGATAACTGTTCCACAAGTTCAAGTTGATTCAACAAGACACAAAATTGCAGATATTGCAGATAGATTTTATTCAAGCCCATCTAAAGGCATCAATTTAATAGGTATTACAGGAACAAACGGCAAAACAACCGTTACTCACTTAATCCAAAAAATATTTGAAGAAAATAATGAAAAATGCGCTTTAATCGGAACTTTAGGATATAAATTATCATCAAATGGTGAATATCGTGATGCAAAACATACAACTCCACAAGCTCCTGAACTTCAAGCAACATTAAGAATGATTAAAGATGTTGAAAAAATTGATAATGTTGTAATGGAAGTAAGTTCTCACGCATTAGACCAAAATAGAGTCGGTGGTTGCAGATTTAATGGTGCTGTTTTTACAAATCTTACACAAGACCATTTAGATTACCACATTACAATGGAAAATTATTTCAAAGCAAAGGCATTGCTTTTTGAAAGACTTACAGAAGGTGATTTTGCAGTTATAAATATTGATGATGAATATGGCGAAAGATTTTTATCAGTTGTACCTGATGGTGTTAGAAAATACACTTACGGAGTTAAAAAAGAAGCTGATGTAATGGCAAAAAATATCAATTTTTCACTAAATGGTGCAGAATTTGTTTTGGTTGTACAAGGTAAAGAATATTCTGTAAACTTACACATGAACGGAATGTTCAGTGTCTATAATGTTTTAGCTGCAATTACAGCTGCTATTGCGATGGGTATTGATATTAAAGTTGCCCTAAAATCATTGCAAAATGTTCACGGTGTTGCAGGCAGATTTGAAATCGTTAATAAAAAACCATTGGTAATTGTTGATTATGCACACACTCCAGACGGTTTAGAAAATGTTTTAAAATCAGCAAGAGAAATTACACCAAAAGACGGTAAATTGATTTGTTTATTCGGTTGCGGTGGTGATAGAGATGCAACAAAACGTCCTAAAATGGGAGCTATAGCTCAAAAATTGGCAGATAAAATTGTTATCACAAGTGATAATCCTCGTTCAGAAGATCCACAACAAATTATCACTGATATCATTGCAGGACTTAAATCAGTTGATCCTGAAATCGTTACTGTTGAACCTGATAGAGGAGAAGCTATCGCTTTATTAAAAACAATTGCTGATAATAATGATGTTGTTTTGATTGCCGGAAAAGGTCATGAAGATTACCAAATCCTAAAAGATAAAACAATTCATTTTGATGATAGAGAACAAGCAAGAAAAGTATTTGCGGGAAGTGTTATATAATGAAAACGAAATTACTTGTAGAACAACATTTTCACGGTTGTTACGGTGTTGATTTTAATAAAGCTTCTGTAAATGATGTTTTAGATGTAGCACATAAAATTTTAAAAGAGGGAGTAGGGTATATTTTCCCTACTCTTGTAACTGATACTGTTGAAAATACAAAACGTCAGATAAAAATTATTAAAGAAGCTGCTCAAAAAACAACTTCTGATATGGCAAAAATTTGCGGTATCCATCTTGAGGGAATCTTTTTAAACCCTGAAAAGAAATGTATTCATAATGCTGCAGATTTTTTAGAACCAACATTTGAAAATATAAAGCGTGTAGAAGACGATTTTATCAAAATTATGACAATTGCACCGGAACTTGCAAGCTATGATGTTTTAAAGTATTTGCAAGATAAAGGGATTAAAGTTCAAGCAGGGCAC
>JBNMKP010000140.1:0-4786 GCA_050874405.1 bacterium | reverse complement strand
GAAGTTGATATGAATGAAGAAACCATGATTATGGACAATATGGAAACCAAAACGGAGTCTATGATTACTGATGCTAAAAAAGCTATCCAAAAAGATGGTTTGATAATTTTGAATGATGGTAATTTCCACTCTGATGAATCTCAAATTTATCGTTTGGCTTCAAGAATGATTGGGCCTCAATTCCAAAATATGATTGTTGACCCAGATGCTCAAGCTTTAATTTTCGGAAATCCGGAAGGAAATGATTTTAAACTTGATATCAAATCAATATTTGTTGACGCAAGAAAAAATCATGATGTAATTAAAGCAAAAGAAATTAAGTTTTATCATAAGGATAAATATTTATTTACTTGGCCTAGCTTGACTGCTTATACAAATAAAGAACGAGATTATTTTGAAGCAAGTTATCCTGAGTTGGGTTCTCGTAGAAAACTTGGTATGTACGTTGGTCCGGGGTTTGTATTTGGCGGGCCGGCTGGTTCTGTTATCAAAGTTATTCCGTTCTTAAATTATAAGAGCAAATTTGGTTTTGGTGGTGCTTTAAAATATCACAACACCTATAATACAACCGAATTGGGCTATGGTTCAGCTAATGACATTTTCTTCTTAAGAGGTGTTCAAAGATTAGATGATAATGTGTTTTTACATTATGCGGTTAATTCATACTTAGATGAATGGTTCTTAGGTTCAAGAATGCCTAAGTGGATGGCTGAAGTTTACTATGACAAATCTTTTGTAAATAAAGACTTTTTAGCAAAAGGTATGGATTTGAGATTCCGTCATAGAGCCGGCTTTGGTATGATGCAAGATGATGATAGAAGTTATTATGGTGAGCATATTGATTCTAGCGAAATGACAACTACCAGAACTCGTTATATGGCAGAGTTAGCTCAAAGCTTCTATAACTATAAAAATGTAGAAAAAAGACTTGCGTTAAATGTAAGTTTATTGATGCAAGGTTCTGCGGCTTTATACGGTACAGGTGATACTCAGTTCATTGGTCGTGTTGGACCTAGTGTTCACTTGCAATATAAAAACTGGATGCAAGATGTTGGGTACTTGATTGCGGGTTATTCTGATGAAACACCTTTGCCAAGATATGATACATATAGATATGGTCACCAGAGTGTATATTTGACAGAAGCATTTAGACTTAACAAATATTTCTCTATCGGTTGGTCTGGTAATATCAATTTGTCTGACGATGCTCCAAACGGTAAAATGTTCCAAGAAAACCGCTTTATTGTTGCATTTGGCCCAGATGATTTCAAAATTAGTTTAGGTTATGACTTTGTAAGACAGACTACATATTTTGGATTTAATGTTGCATTTGATACAAAGGGAACATCTATCAAATATGGAAAAATGGAAATTAAAAACCCAGAAAAATTAGGTAAAAATGCAAATCCTGAAAAATCTGAAGAAGAGCGTAAATTAGCCTTTTCACCTGCAAGTAAAAAGTCAGATGAAGTTCAAACAACAAATAAAAAATCAAAATCAACTGCAAATGAAAAGCCGGCCGTTTTAAAATATGCTGAAGTAATTGAAATTGAAGATCCGGATAAAGAAAGTATTCAATAATATGTTTGAAGATAAAAAGAATGAATTAATTGAATATGGTCGTATGGCAGGAGATAAAAATTATACTCCCGGAATTTCGGGTAATCTTTCTGCAAGATGTGGAGATAATGTTGTAATAACATCATCTGGTGTAGCAAACGGTTATTTGGCAGAAAATGACTTTGCTGTTGTTGATTTTGATGGGAATTTAATTGAGGGTGAAAAACCATCTAGCGAACGTATGCTCCATATTGAATTTTACAAAAAACGTCCGGAGATGAATTATGTTATGCATGTTCATTCACCTTATTTGACGGCATTTGCAACAGCCGGAATTGCATTAGATGATAAAATTTCGCCAGAAATAATTTATTGTTTTGGAGAAATTCCACTTGCAGAGTATGCAATCCCTGGGTCAAAAGAACTTGTTGAGAAAACATCAAAGTATTTTGAAAATTATGATGTTGTTCTTATGGCAAATCATGGGGTTATTATTGCAGGTAAAGATATTAAAGATGCTTTTTATAAGCTTGATTTGTGCGAAAATTATGCAAAAACCGTAATAGGTGCAAAACTTCTTGGAGGTGCTAAAATATTACCAGAGGAAGAAGTTGAAAAGATTTATTCATTAAGACAAAAGTAAAAGAGGAAAATAATAATGACAATTACATTAGAGAATAAACAAGGTTTGATAGCAGGTGACGGAATTTTACCTGTTAGAATGGCTCAATATGCGAAAGAAAATGGGTTTGAAGTTGTTTGTATTTCTCTATCAAGAGATAATGTAAGAGATTTAAAAAAGTATTGTTCAAAAGTTTATAGCTGTCACCCAGGGGAAGTTAATAAAATTGAATCAATATTGAAAGATGAACAAATTAAGCAATTGACTTTTTTGGGTAAAGTTCATAAAAAAGTTTTGTTGCAACTTCACAAATTTGATAAACGTGCAATTGATTTAATCAAAGATGCTGTAAGATTGAATGATGACCAAGTAATGTTGATGATTGTTCAAGAACTTGCAAAAATTGGTGTAGAAGTTTTAGACCAAACTATTTTTATCAAAAATTTAATGATTCCTGCAGGTGTTCTTGGTAAACACAAGCCAACAAAAGAACAAATGGACGATGTAAATTACGGTTTTTGGTTGGCAAAAGAAATGGGCAAAATTGATGTTGGTCAATCTGTTGTAATCAAGGATAAAATGATTATGGCTGTAGAAGCAATTGAAGGTACTGATGCTTGTATCAAACGTGGTGCAAAACTTGCCAAAAAAGGTGCTGTAATTGTTAAAGTAGCAAAACCAAAACAAGACAAGAGATTTGATATTCCTGCAATTGGTATGAAAACTCTTAGGACAATGAGATGTAAAAGAGCTTCTTTAATTGCAGTAGAAGCAAATGAAACAATTATCGTTGATCAAGAAAAAGTTATCAAATACGCAGACGAACACAATATTGTAATTATGGCAGTGTAGATGAAAAAAATATTTATTATTACAGGCGAATATTCAGGAGATATTCACGCATCAAAAGTCGTGAAAGAATTAAGAGCGCTAAATTCTGATATTGAAATAGAAGGAATTGGCGGAGAAAATTTGGCATCAGCAGGTGTTAAATTGTTCGCAAATCAAGATAAAATGTCTGCGGTTGGACTTTCTCCAAAGATTTTGATTGACCATTTCAAGCTTGGTAAATCTGTTGTTGAGTATTTGAAAAACGAATACAAGCCGGATTTAGTTTTGTTGATTGATTATGGTGCTTTTAATTTGTCTGTTGCAAAATTTTTGCATGCCGCAGGGATAAAGGTATTTTATTATATTCCGCCACAAGTTTGGGCAAGCAGAAAATATCGTATCAAATTAATTAAAAAGTTTGTGGATAAAGTGCTTTGTATCTTCCCGTTTGAGAAACCGTTGTATGCTCAATATGGAATTGATACGCACTATTGTGGTCACCCGCTTGTTGCACAACTTCCGCTAGCAGCACCAAAAAGAGAATTTTTCCGCTCACATGGTTTTGATTTAGAAAAAAGACTAGTTTCTGTTTTCCCAGGGTCAAGAACTTTTGAGTTGAAAGAATTGATGGACATTTTTAAGGAAACTGTTACAAGATTGAGAAAAAGACACCCTGATTTACAGTTTTGTATGTCACAGGCTCCAAATATTTCAGACGAAGTTTACAAAAAGTATTTGGGCGATTTTGATATTAAAGTTATCAAGGGTGAAAATCAAGCATTGTTGAGCGTTTCAGATGCGTTGATTTTAGCATCTGGCACGGTTGCATTAGAGGCTTGTTTATACAAAACTCCTATGATTATTGCGTATCGAGGTCCAAAATTGTTCTATTGGATTTATTTGCTTGTAAGGTGTATAAAACGTGTGTCTTTGCCTAATATTATTGCAGATAAATCTATTGTTCCTGAGATTATTCAAGATAAAGTTACTCCGTTGAATATAACTTATGAAATAGAGGAATTACTTTATAATCAAGAGAAAAGAGAAAAAATGATAAGTGAACTTGGAAGAGTTCGAGAAATGTTGTCAGATAAAAATTCTGCTCTTGAAGTTGCTAAAGTTATTGATACTGAATTATTCTCTTAATATAACTTAAATGAGCTTTGAATTTAGGCAATTTTCGTTTATTCTAGCTTTTTAATATTAGTGTAGGCTAGTGATTTATGATTAATTCAATTCCAACAATTGAAACAAAACATAATGCATTTGGAGATATGACGAAAAGGACGGCTCCAAGTGATTTTTGGCTGGCTGAAAATTCAAAAATTAAATCAAAAAAAGATAGAAAAGACAATAAAATCGTAATCATGACGCCGGAAGAGGCAAGAGCTACAAAGAACATTAAACTTATTGGTTTATCAATCGCAGGAGCAATGGTCTTGACTGCCGCCGGACTGTTTTTCTTCTTAAAAGGCGGTTCGAAAGGGCTGTCTAGAAATTTCAAAAAGTTGAGAAACTATTTGGAATCTAAAGTTCTGAATGCGAAATTGAATAAATCAAGTAATGATTTGGTGACAAAAGCTTATGCATTATTGATTAAAAATTTAGATGGTGCATTGCAAAAATTTGAAGCAGTGAATAATTTCACGACATTTAAAGATCTTCTATTCAAAAAAATAATGTATAGCAATTTCGGGGTGAAAAAATTCGCTGCAAAATCTAATTGGGGAGCTAAAATTCATTCTGGTGTGACTAGAGTTTTTGAAAAAATTG
>JBNMKP010000139.1:0-4826 GCA_050874405.1 bacterium | reverse complement strand
TTTAAACACAAGACTGGATAAAATCAAATATATCATTGAAAAAGATTCTTTTTATACACAAGAAGGTTGTGGTGGAGAGCTAAACTTCCATATTTTTGATTATGAGCCTTCAGAAGAACTTGTGGTAAGAAATTTTGTTAGGAATCTAGTTAAAAACTATTCTTACGAAAATTCTAAGATAAAACCTGTTGTTTTTGATTTGTTTGAAATGATTTTAGAAATTCTTCGGAATGAAGAAGTCTTGGATGATGCAATTCAACTTGAAGAAGATGAAGGAACAGAAGAATTGTTTAATGCTACTTCTGAACTTCTAAAACCAGACAATTTCAGAGATTTAATCAAAAGCAAACTTTCAGATGAAAATCTAATACTAATTGTAGGAGTAGGAAAAGCATATCCATTAGTACGCTCTCACACAATTTTAAATAATCTTCATTCTTTGTTGGATAAGATTCCTGTAATTATGTTTTATCCGGGAATGTACGACCAAAAAGAATTAAAACTATTTGCTGGTGAAAATTTTGAAGGGCTAAAAGACGATAATTATTATCGTGCTTTTCGTCTTGCATTGGAATAAGAGGTGTAGGAATGAAACTAAGAGAATTGTTCAAAGATGATATTGATAGAAATATTAATGGCGTAGTTAAAGTAGAACAAGTTGATGACGAAGCTATTGTTGAAAATGAGTTAAAAGAGTTTGTTGTTACAAATGAATTAACTAGACATTTTAGGACTTTTTACAGAAATTATAACAATTCTCTTGATGAAAGAACAGATAAAGTTGGAGTTTGGATTTCAGGCTTCTTCGGTTCAGGTAAATCTCACTTTCTGAAAATGCTTTCTTATTTGCTTGAAAATAAAGAAATTGCTGGTAAAAAGACTATTGAGTATTTCAAAGATAAATTTGACGATTCCGGTATTTATGAAGACGTACAAAGAACTGCAATTATACCAACAGAAACAATTCTTTTTAATATTGATTCTAAGAGTACATCAGATGCTAAGTTAAAAGAAAGTGGTATTGTTGACGTTTTCTTGAAAGTATTTAATGAAAAACTTGGTTATTCATCTGAATTCCCGAACTTTGCCAATATTGAAAGATACATTGCTTCTATCGGTAAATACGAAGATTATAAGAACTCCGTTTGTTCTAAACTTGATTTGACCTGGGATAAAGCTGTTGCAAAATTAGGATTTAAAAAAGATACATTTATAAAAACTTATTCTGAAATAACAGGAGAATCAGAACAATCAGCAAAAGAACTTTTTGCAAATGCTACCGAAAAACGAAGTGCTATTACTCCGGAAGATTTTGCAAAACTAATCAAAGATTATCTTGATTCAAAAGGACCTCGTAACAGATTAATTTTCTTGGTAGATGAAATTGGGCAATTTATCAGTGACAACACTAATTTAATGCTTAATTTACAAACTGTTGTAGAAAATCTTGGAAGTATTTGTAATGGCCGAGCTTGGGTAATGGTAACTTCTCAAGAAGCAATCGACTCTATTACAAAAGAACGTTTTAGAGATCAAGATTTTTCTAAAATTCAAGGCAGATTTGATACTAAATTAAGTCTTTCTAGCTCCAATACAGATGAAGTTATTAAAAGAAGATTGTTGGATAAAACTGAAACTGCAAAGCAAATTTTAGACCAGCATTATAACGAACAAGAAAAGATTTTGGCAAACTTGATTACATTTTCAAGCCAAACTGCCGGAATGAAATCTTATGAAAAGAACACTGATTTTATTGATTGCTATCCTTTCGTGCCATATCAATTTAAGCTCTTGCAAGAAGTATTCAGTTCTTTGAGAAAATTCTCTCATGCAGGAGCGCACTTAGCTTCCGGAGAAAGATCAATGCTAAATGCTTTCCATAACGCACTAAAAGAATATGGAGATAAAGAAGTTGAAGAACTTATTCCGTTCAATGTATTTTACCAAACAATTAGAACCTTTATTGATACAGATATTGTAAGAATTATTGAACAGGCAAAAATTGGAAATGAGGATATAGAAGACTTTGATATCGAAGTTTTAACAGTTTTATTCTTAACCAAATATATCAAAGATGTTCCTTGTGATATTGAAAACTTGGCAACATTGATGATTTCAAATATCAATGAAAGCAAGAACGAATTAAAATCTAAAATTGAATCTGCATTAACCAGATTGAAACGTGCTACATTGATTCAACAAAACGGTGAAGTTTATGATTTCTTAACTAATGAGGAACAAGACGTTTCAAGAGGAATTAAAAATACAACGATTGATTCAAGTGATGTTTTGAATGAAGTTTATAGAAATATTTATGAAGAAATCTTTGATAAAAAATCTATAACTCCTATTCCAAACCATTCTTATTATTTTACTCGTAGAGTAGATGATATTGTTAGAGGAAATCCGTCAGAAGATATTGAAGTTAAGTTTCTTACTTCAATGAACCCTGATTATAAATGGTCGGATAATGATTTAAAACTTAAATTTATGGCTGAAAATATCTTGTTTATTAAACTTAAAGATAACGGCTATATGCAAGAGTTGGAAACCGTTTTAAAAACAGATAAGTATATCAAGCAGAAAAACAGTGTTAAACAAAGCGAAATTCAAGATATTATCCTGAAAAGCAAAGGTGGAGAACTGATTGATAGAAAACGCAGAGTAAAAACTTTGCTTGAACAAGCTATTTTAGAATCTACATTCTATTCTGCCGGAAATGTTTTGGAAGTTAGTGCAACATCTGCTGCGGCGAAACTTGAAAATGCTTTGAAGCAAGTTGTAGAAAACACTTATACGAAATTATCTTTAATCAAGGAACATATTAAAGAAGATAAAGAAATTTATGCTAAATTATCTGCAACTCAAACCAAACTAACAAACCCTAATGCAGAGGCATTGAAAGATTTGTCATCTTTTTTGCAAATGAACAATTCAATGAACTGTGCTGTTACAATGCAAAGTCTGAAAAACAGATATACGAAAAAGCCTTATGGCTGGGCAATGCTAGATGTTGCAGGACTTGTTGCTGATTTGGTTAACAATAACGAAATCACAATCAATTATAACGGAGTGCCGGTTCAAAATACTGATAAAAACCTAGTTCGTTATTTAACTAACGATAGAGAGTTGCAAAGTACGGAAATCAAGATAAAAAAACAAATTGATTCCGCTAAAATTCAACAAGTAATTTTGATAGCAAAAGATTTGTTTAATTCTCAAGATTTCAGTGATGATGGTGAAAAATTAGCAGGTGAAATCAAGGAAAAACTAGAAACTTTGATTGATGATTTGACTGATTTAAAAATCAAACACAATAATCCTGCTTATCCAAATAAAACTGTTATTGATTCAGGTTTAGACATATTTAAAGAATTAAAAACAGAACCGGATGTTGAAGTTTTGTTTGACAACATAATCAAAAGACAAGAATTACTGCAAGAATGGAATAACAATTACAGATTGCTAAAATCTTTCTTTAGTTCTCAAAAACCAATATTTGATAATGCTTTGAATATAAAAGATAAAATCAATAACAATACAGTTTACTTGGATATGCTTGAAACTCCTAAACAAAGTGAACTGATGGAGTTGTATAAAAAAATTACTGAAATTGTTGAACTTGAGCAACCTTATTCAAGAATTAAAGATTTACCAATGTTGGTAGAAAATGCAAATGCAATTTATAACGAATTACTAAAAGATTATAAAGATAGTGTTGGTGAGGTTATTCGTAGTTGTGCAAATGATATTGCTGAAGAAGCTACAAAAAACAATCTTGATACCAAACCTTATTCCGATAAATTTGCAGCGAATGTAACTACTTTGTTTGATACAACAGAAGATTTTGGCAAATTGAGTATGCTAAAACAAATGGCTCAACGATATTCTGACGATATTTTTAAACAAATTTATCAAGATGTTGTAGAAAAAACAAAACAACAACAAGCAGAAATTACTAACGATGATAGCCCTGAAATAGTTGCACCTGTTGTTAAAGAACTGGTATCAGTAAATCCAACAAGAGTGGTTAATTCTAATCAAATCTTAGAAACAGAAGAAGATGTTGATAACTATATCAACAGACTTTCTGCTGAATTAAAACAACGTATCAGAGCAAATAAAAGAATAAAACTTCAAGGCTAAAAATTCTTGTTGAAGAAAAGGGAATCGAAAATGGAAGCAATAACAGAGAAAACATTAGATAAAACAGTACTAAGAGATTTTGCCGTAAACGCAAGGAAAAAGCTTAAAGAAAGAATTGAGCTTCAAGCTAATCTTATGGGGTTTTATGAGGATAATCGTCAAGTGAATTATGAATTTGAAGACGATAAATTTTTCAAGATTAATGGTGAAACATTTTCTAAAAAACAAGCTCAAAAGTTGAGAGAGCAAATTACTAAGAAATCTTTTGCTACTGTTATTGATGAAGTTGCTTATACTTGGTTTAATCGTTTTATTGCTCTTTATTATATGGAAGTTAACGGATATTCTGAAAATAACTGTAATATAATTTCTAACTTGTCTAATATCTCTCAATACGCAGTGTCTATTGCAAGTTTGTTGAGCGATGAAGAAAAACAATCTATTATTGAAAATATTAACAATAGCAAAGAAGAACCTATTTTCGAAACTCTGATTATTCATCAATGTAATGTTATGAACAAAAAACTTCCGTTTTTGTTTGAAGAAATTGAAGATTATACGGAATTGTTGTTCCCAAGTGGCTTGTTGAATAACGATTCAGTAACAAGAGAAATGTTGGCTATTGATAAATCTAATTGGCAAGTCGTTGAAATTATTGGTTGGCTTTATCAATACTATAT
>JBNMKP010000138.1:0-4834 GCA_050874405.1 bacterium | reverse complement strand
AGATATTATAGATTCGGATAAAAAACTTGTTGAAAGTGTCATAAACCAACTGATAGCTTGGATTTATGAAATCAACTTCTCAAATGCAGAAGTTCCTGTTTTTGAAATGTTTGCACCTGAAGATGTTGATTTAACGCTTGCACAACGAGATAAAATTCTATCTGAAACAGGAGTCAAATTTACAAAAGAATATTTTATTAAAAATTATGGTTTGGAAGATGATGACTTTGATATTAGAGAAGACATTCTGCCCTTAAATCCTAACTTTAAAGAATTTAAGGAAGATGAACCAATTATTGTCGGACAAAAACAAATTGAAAATCTTTTTAATTTCATCTCAGAAACTAAATTAAACGAACAATCTCAAAAAATGATTTTGCCTTTGATTTCATTACTTGAAAGTTGCGAAAGTTACGAAGAAGCCTACGAACTATTAACGGACAAAAATCTAAAGAGCAAAAAGTTTGAAGAATCACTCCAAAAGGCTTTGTTTCTTTGTGAGTTACAAGGAAGGAGTGATGGATTAGATGAATAAACAACTAACTAGCTTGGGGGCTCGCGCTAAACGGCATTTCGATAATTGCTCACCGCAATTACCTCCAGCCTCTGCTCACCTCCGCTTTATGGACTTTTTCTCTGGCATTGGTGGCTTTCGTCTTGGTTTAGAACGAGCAGGTTTTAAATGTGTCGGCTATTGCGATTGTGACAATTATGCCAACAAGTTATACAAATCATTTTTTGATACAAGTGAGGAGTTGTTTTTTGATGACATTCGAAAAATCAAAACAGAAGAATTGCCGGACTTCGACATCTTGTGTGCAGGATTTCCTTGTCAATCTTTTTCAATTGCTGGAAAAAGACGAGGATTTGACGACACCAGAGGCACAATGTTTTTTGAAGTCGCAAGGATTCTTAAAGACAAAAGACCAAGATATTTTATTCTCGAAAATGTTAAAGGCTTACTTAATCATGACAGAGGAAAAACTTTCCAAACAATACTTAAAATTCTCTCCGACCTTGGGTATCAAACTCAATGGCAGTTACTTAATTCTAAGTTCTTCGGAGTTCCTCAAAACAGGGAAAGAGTGTACATTGTTGGATGTTATGGAAAAGAATGTGCCGGAAAAATATTTCCTATCACAGAGACAAGTGGACAAGATTCTTGCCAAAACAAAATAAAAATTTTATTTGACGGACATAGTCAATTGAATAGAATATACGATAAAACTGGAATATCGCCTTGTTTAACAGCAAGTCATTGGATACAAGGTTCATTGGTAAATAAGCCTACACTAAAACAAATTCCTGAAACATCTGGCAAACCTCAAGGTTCAAGAATTTATGCAACAGACGGTATTTGTCCTTGTATAACTGCAACTCATGGAAATCAAGCAGCATTCAAAGTTCGTAATGGTACAAAAAATGGCTATGATATTGCAACAACTGGAGATGGAATAAATCTTGCTTATCCAAATTCTAAAACTCGCAGAGGTCGTGTCGGTAAAGGTTGCTCCCAAACATTGGATACCAACTGTAATATGGGAACAATTGACGGATACAAAATCCGAAGATTAACACCATTGGAATGTTTTAGGTTACAAGGCTTCCCTGATGAAATGGTTGAAATTGCAAAACAACTTGGAATAGCAGATACTCATTTATACAAAATGGCAGGGAATGCCGTAACTGTAAATGTTGCTCAAACTATTGCTGAAAAACTGCGGATTGCGAGCAGAGGGCGAAACGAAAGTGTAGACCCGTTTAATGCGAGCAACCAAGATAGCTGAGGTTGTAAATGATAGAACTTAAATCATTATTTAAATTACAACCTGCTCTCGCAATAAAATATTTCAGAAATAAAAAGAATGTAACAAGTTGGGATTGGTACGAAATTTGGCAAGATGCTCACAAAAAGAGTTTTACAGTCGCTAAAGCTATGAACACCAAAGTCCTTAATGATATTCGTGATGCATTGGATAAATCACTATCTGAAGGCAAAACTTTCCACGAATTTCAAAAAGACTTGAAGCCACTACTACAAAAACGTGGTTGGTGGGGCGAGCAAATTGTCGTTGATACAGAAGGTAATGCAGAAAAAGTTCAACTTGGCTCTATGTATCGTCTGAAAAATATTTATAGAATAAATATGCAAACTGCCTATATGACAGGACGATACCAAACTCAACTTGATAATGTCGATAATCGTCCATACTGGGAATACGTTGCAGTTATGGATTCATCTACTCGTCCTGAACACGCAATGCTAAACGGTTTAGTTTTTAGATACGATGATCCGTTTTGGAGTGCATTTTACCCACCGAACGGTTGGAATTGCAGATGCAGAGTAGTTGCTCGCTCTCAGAAAAATCTTGATGCACTTGATATTTTACCAAATTCTTCTGATGGAACTCTGAGTGATGAAATGCATCTTGTTTCAAAGAAATTAGGCGAATACAAACCAGTTACGGTTTATACAGACCCGCTTACAGGTAAAAAGATTGCACCTGATGTCGGTTGGTCGCATAATCCATCTTCAGGTTTAGTAGATTAAAACACTTTTTGAACGGCTATTGAATAATATTTAGGAGTTAATATGACTATTGATAAAAAATCATTAATTAATTGGGTTGGCGGAAAAAGATTACTTAGAAAAACAATCGCACCGCTAATTCCGAAAGATATAAAATCATACGTTGAACCTTTTGGCGGTGGTGCTTGGGTTCTGTTTTACAAAGATAAATGGGCAGATTTAGAAATCTATAACGACCTTGATGGTAGACTTGTAAACCTTTTTAGAATTGTAAAATACCACCCAAATGCCTTTAAGGAAGAATTTAAGTATTTGTTAGGTTCACGAGAGTTATTTTTTCAATTCTTAAACGGAACATTTATTACAGATATTCAACGAGCAGTCCAATTTTATTTTCTGATTACACGCTCTTTTGGTGGTCGTGGCGATACTTTTGGAACAGTTAAACGCTCTAGTGGCGGAGCTTGCAAATCCTTAAAAAATGTTCTTGAAAAAATTGATGCAATTCATGAACGCTTAGACAAAGTAATGATTGAAAATCGAGATTTTGAAAAACTAATTAAACAATACGACTGCGAAGAAGCATTTTTCTACTGTGATCCACCGTATTCAAAAGGTTGCGGTTATGCAGTAACTTCAACCGAAGATTTTGAACACGAGCGTTTAAGAGATGTTTTAAAAGGTATCAAAGGGCGTTTTCTACTCTCATACGATGATTCACCTAAAATCAGAGAATTATACAAAGATTTTGAAATGGTTGAAGTTGAACGACAAAACGGCATCAATAACAGGCAAGGAACAGATAGGACAAATAAGATTTACAAAGAACTATTGATTGCTAATTATCCTATCAAAGCGAATGTGAGCAGAGGGTGAAAGCGTTAGCGTACCCATTTAATGCGAACATTCAAGGATAAACGAATTAATGGCAGACAATAAACCTATTGAAATAAAAATAGATAACAAGGAGGTTCTGACACGCTTGCAAGAACTTGCAAGTCGAGGTGAGAACCTTCATCCTTTGATGAAAAACATTGCAGGAATTATGGCAACAGCAACTGAAGATAATTTTAAAGACGAGGGCAGACCCGATAAATGGATTGATTTAGCAGAATCTACTAAAAAACAAAGAGTAAAGCAAAAGAAATGGCCTGGACAGATTTTGCAAATATCAGGTCAACTTGCGGCATCAGTTAATACTCAATATGACGATAATTCAGCGGTTATTGGCTCAAATATAGATTATGCCACGATTCACCAACTCGGAGGTCAAACCGGTAAAAACAAGAAGACCACAATCCCTGCCAGACCATATCTGAAATTAACAGAGGATAATTTTGAAGAGATTCTTACTGAAACAGAAACGTTTTTAAAGTAATCATATTTTACTTGAAAATTGTAGGTGGAAGTACAGAAAGGAAAAGTATTATGAGTACAGTAGAACCAATTAGAAAAATTGAAGATTTAAAAAAGATTGAGAAAATTTTATCAAAAAACAAAAGAGATTTATTGTTTTTTACGATAGGAACTAATTGTGGATTAAGAATCTCTGATATTTTAGCCCTCAATGTTGGAGATGTGAAAGGTCATAATTATATCCAAATCACAGAGAAGAAAACAGGTAAATTTAAAAAATTCCCAATAAATGCTAAATTAAAACCAATGTTAGCAGAATTTACCAAAGGTAGAAAAATTAAAGAACCTTTGTTTGTTACTAAATTCAAAAATCGCTTAGAACGAGTAGCCGCCTATAAAATTATAAATAGAGCATGCAAAGAAGCTGGATTGGAAGAAACTGTCGGCACTCATACTCTCAGAAAAACATTTGGGTATCACCATTACCAAAAATTTAAAGATGTTGTGATGTTACAAAAAATATTTAACCATTTTAGTCCTGAAATTACACTAAGATATATTGGAATAGAACAGGCACAAATAGAAGATAGCTACAACAATTTTATCCTGTAAAAGCTCTTATATACACTGTTTGATAACAAAAATTTAAGGCAACAATTTAAGTCAAATGTTATCAATTTGTCTTTTTTTTATTCTACACCAAACAAAAATTTTTTAATATTATTGTTTCAAAATATAACAATAATACACATTTCAGAAAAATATAAAATTTTTCTTGTAGCAGTTTTGGCAACTTTTTAAGTCAAATGTTGCCTTATTCTTTCTTAACTTGCTATTTTATACTCTACCACAAACTTTCAAAGATTTATAGTTATATCAAAAAATGTTATCAAAATAGCAAAATAAATTAATATTGATTTTTGAAACTCAATAATAACGGTCTTTTTT
>JBNMKP010000137.1:0-4842 GCA_050874405.1 bacterium | reverse complement strand
TTACTCTCACAAGCAATAAATAACCTAATTTCAAATGCTACAAAATATTCAAAATCTCCACAATTAGATATCACAATATCGAACACTAAAAATCATTCGATTATAAATATCAAAGATTATGGAATCGGAATACCACAAGAGCACATTCCTCACATCTTTGAAAGATTTTACCGAGTAGACAAAGCCCGTAGCAGACAAACAGGCGGAACAGGACTAGGACTCTCTATTGTCAAAAATATTATTGAACTTCATCAAGGTTCAATTGAACTCCAAAGTGAAGAAAATAAAGGGTGTGAGTTCATAATAAAATTACCTTTAAAATAAAAATGAACTTTTGAAAATTCAAATCGTTCTATAAATGTAGTAAGAAAACGAAAGAAGAAAAAGGAGGTTCATTATGATGAAAAAGGTTATTGCAACAGCACTTTGTTTAACTATAACAGCTCCATGCTTTGCAGCGGGAAGATACAAAAATTATTATCCAAACCCAAACAGAATGGACTGTCCTAGATATGAACAAAGATATGACTACAGAAGAGATAATCACAGACCACCAAGACCTGATTGTCGTTCTTCACAAAGAACAAAAACACTTGCAGCCGTAGCAGGAATTGCAGGAGTTGCAATGTTAATTTCAGCAATCGCTGATTAAAAATAAAATCTCTACAATTAATCCAAAGTAAAACAAATATACATTTTCCCCAAACATTCTTAATCTCAATACTCTATAAGCCCTCTTGTAAGTACACACATACAGGAGGATTATTTTTATCCAAAACAAAAAGGAGAGGACAAAACCTCTCCCTTTATTATAAATAATGCAGAAAATTAATCTCTTTTCTTCAATGTTGGGAACGCAATTACGTCACGGATAGATGGAGAGTTAGTCAACAACATAACCAATCTATCAATACCAAGACCTAAGCCGCCCATTGGAGGTACACCGTGTTCTAATGCACAGATATAATCTTCGTCAATCGGCATAGCTTCTTCGTCCCCAGCAGCTTTTGCAGCCATTTGAGCTTCAAATCTTGCTCTTTGGTCAAGCGGATCTGTTAATTCAGAGAATGCATTACAAATTTCCCAACCGTTAACACGAGTTTCAAAACGTTCTGTTAATCTTGGATTATTTCTGTGAACTTTTGAAAGTGGTGATATATCTTTAGGGTAATCGTAAATATGAATTGGTTGAATTAATGATGGTTCAACTTTTTCTTCAAATACACGTTCAATTACTTGCCCCCATTTATCGCAATCATCTGCATCTACATGAACAGATTTTGCCTTTTCTTTAGCTTCTTCAACAGTTTCAACTTTATTGAAATCAATGCCGGTAGCTTCTTCAACAGCACCTAACATAGTTTTTCTATCCCAAGGTGGAGTTAAATCAATTTCGTTTTCACCATAAGTAATTTTTGTTGTACCAAGAACTTCCTGAGCAACATGAGCAACTAAGTTTTCTGTCAATGTCATCATATCGTTGTAATCAACATAAGCTTGATACAATTCCATCATAGTGAATTCCGGGTTGTGACGAGTATCAATACCCTCGTTACGGAATGAACGGTTGATTTCAAAGATTTTTTCACTCACACCGCCAACCATCAAACGCTTCAAATAAAGTTCCGGAGCAATTCTCAAATACATATCCATATCTAAAGTATTATGGTGAGTAATGAAAGGTCTTGCATTCGCACCACCAGCTTGAGGGTGAAGCATTGGAGTTTCAACTTCCATAAAACCTAAACCGGTTAAATATTCTCTTACTTTTTGGATAATTAAACTTCTTTTTTTGAAAGTTTGTCTTACATCATCATTAACAATCATATCAACATAACGTTGTCTGTATTTTGTTTCAACGTCTGTTAATCCGTGGAATTTTTCCGGCAATGGAAGAAGTGATTTTGACAAAATTTTCAAAGATGTAGCTTTGATTGTCAATTCACCACGAGGAGTTCTTCTTACTGAACCGTAAAAACCAACGATATCACCAATATCAATTGTTTTTAATGTTTTTAAATCTTCTTCTGACAAGTTTTCTTTATGAGAGAAAATTTGAATTTTTCCGGAATCATCGACCAAATCAATGAACATTCCGGTGTTACGGTTTGCCATAACACGTCCTGCAACGTGATAGAAATCTTCTGTTTCTTCACCTGTAGGTAAATCTTTATATTTTTCTTGCAAATCTTGAGCCATAATGTCTTTGTCATATCCATAAGGATAAGGATTTAGACCTCTTTCTCTCAAGTTTTCCATTTTTTGAATTCTTACTTTACGAATCTGGCTTTGAGAAGAGCTTGATTCTTGATTTTTTTCTGGTTTTTGAGTCATATTTTTCAATCCTTATATTTAAACTAAACTCTGTACTTTGATTGTATCATGAATATACAAAATTATTTGAATAGATAAATAGTTATTTTCATGCTAGGATTTTTTAGGAGTTAGGAGAAAAGGAGAGTATATGACAGTTTTAAAGATAAAAAGATTAGCTCACAACGTTAATGTGCCTCAATACCAAACAGAGGGAGCTGCAGGCATGGATTTATGTGCAGCAATTTCTGAACCAATCGAATTAAAACCATTAGAAAGAAAACTTATTCCAACAGGATTAAAAATAGAACTTGAACACGGCTACGAAGCACAAGTAAGACCTCGTTCAGGCTTATCTATCAAACACGGAATTACACTCATCAACTGTGTTGGTACAATTGATGAAGATTACCGAGGAGAAGTTTGTGTTCCGATTGCAAATGTTTCAAATGAAGCTTACACAATCCAACCACAAGAAAGAATTGCTCAAATGGTAATTGCAAAAGTTGAACAAGCAAAGATTGAAGTTGTTACAGAATTAAGCAATACTGACCGTGGAGAAGGCGGTTTTGGTTCAACAGGGAAATAATTCCATTTAATGAACGATTTTATTTAAATCTCCTTTATTTATAATGCGAATGTGGTTTTCACAAGCATTTAAGTAAAGGAGATTTTTTATGGCAGAAGAATTAGACATGCAACAATTAGCCGGTAAAAACTGGATGGCTACAATGATGTCTTGTTGGGCATTAGGTACATTAGGCGCTCACAGATTTTACACAGGGAAAACGACTTCCGCTTGGATTATGTTTGTAATGACAATTGTTGGATTTTTAGCTCCAATTAGCTGCATTTGGGCTTTGATTGATGGTTTTATGATTGCACTTGGCAAATTCAAAGCAGCAGATGGCGAAGAGTTGTATGAAAGAATTGATTGGGTTGGTTATATTTATATGGCAATAATGATTCTTTCTATTTTAGCAGGAATTGGATTTGTATTCCTTATGGGCGCAGCAATGGCAGCAGCAATAGCTGGTGCAGGTGCTATGCCACCAGTTGCTCCATAGAATTGGCTTACAATATTTTTAAACAGAAAAGCTCTCTCAGATTGAGGGAGCTTTTTTGCAATAAAAAAGGAACCGATTAAGGTTCCGTTTAGTAGTAGTGGAAAAGGAGGAAAAATTATTGGTTTCTAATTACATTTTATATATCGGCAGAATTTTGTAGAAACTTTAGCTTTTTGTTTTATTTGTTACGAATTTGTTACAATTAGAACTGAGAAAGAGGAAAAAAGCAATCTGGAAATAGGTCCTTTACGTTTTTACTGTTCCTTCCCTGATTAGGAAGGAGCTAGAGGTGGGTAACAAACCTAAACTCAAACAAATAATAATTAATAATTGTCATTCTGAATTTATTTCAGAATCTAATAAAGACAATGAGATGCTGAAACACGTCTTGGATTATTGGCAGGTCGGCCGGCTCAACGCAGCCCTCCCTAGGACGAGTTTCGCTATCGCTTCACTCTTGCCAAAATCCGCAGTTCAGCATGACAGTTTATTATGTTGTCATTTTGAGAAAGCGTTAGCGACCGAAGAATCTCGTAATTTAGAATACCCAAGTGCAATGGATTACGACGTCGCTCCGTATGGTAAATTATACACAATGAGAAATAATTCTCCTCGTAATGACAGATTAAGTCTATTCACTAAAAGACATTTCTACTTCAAGCTCCAAACATCGTCAGGAATAGTCCAACCATTGTTTTTTACTCTCATTATGCAGTAATAACCCGCATATATTCCTTTTTCTGCACTACTGCAATTTTTATCAATGACCTGTTTAGTTCTATGCATTCCGGCAGGAAGAATTCCATTACTCGGAGTGTAAGTCAATATAAAAATATCTTTCCCGATAATATTAGGTGCGCTATCACCATTAGTATCAATATAAATAACTAAACCTTTCTCTGTTGCATTCACCCCAAAAGATTCCGAAAATTCTTGTGGAGAATTATATACATCTAAACAAATGTTTGTTCCGTTATTTAATTTTACCGTTACAATATCATATCCGATTCCAATTTCTTTTCTATTATATGGCGTTGCATTTCCTGCTAAGTTTTTGTTATCACCACGTTTTTGCCAACAACCTTTTGTTTCATAACAAACATGTGAATATTTCATATAAGGAGCGAAATAGGTTTCAAACCACTCTTTTTGCGAGTTAATATCAAATGCCCGAACAGCCATACTCATATCAACATCATTGCCCTCGTTGGATTTTATGACTTGTTGAATAATTGAATAGTCTTCTTTCAACTTAGCTTCAATCACACGTTTTTGATTTTTAGAAATCAAAGTTGGAATTGTCATTGTAGCAACAATTCCAATTATACCAAGGGTGATTAATACCTCCGCCAATGTAAATGCATGTTTCGTCTTTGCAAGTATAAAAGATTTTTTCATTACAATTATAACTCCATCATTTTAACAATTTAGCCTTTTAATTATAAAAAGGTAAATTATTTAT
>JBNMKP010000136.1:0-4859 GCA_050874405.1 bacterium | reverse complement strand
TTTTTTACACTAGCTTACGCTAATTTTCGTCTTTGAATCATTTTTCGAAATCAACAAGTTATATTTTCTTATCGTTTTCAGCTATTCTATTTTCAATGTCCATCTTTTCGTCTCCAACGCTCCGCAACCTTTCTCTTCGGTTACTCTCGCTATCGGGGCTTTTCTATATTATCATATCAACCTCATCTGTCAAGTGATATGTTAATTTTTCTTAATCCTTTATAAAAACTTTCGTTTGCTAGATAAAATAAACTCTAAGTATCTGGTTTTAATAAATTTTTTAAGTTCTCTGTGCTCACTGCACATTTGATATAGTAACTAAAAAAAAATTTGATTTCAAGTGTTTATTTTTAAATTAGTAATATTTCGTTACAATTAGCTCTAAGTGAATTTAATTAGCTCTCACCAACTAGCACAACCACAACCATAATCATCACAACAAAACTCCTCATCATAATCAGTAGCATTGCAATTACAATTCTTAGATCCTCCGGCTTGAGAACCGCCACCATTTATTCTTACTGAAGAACAGGATATTCCCGTTCCTTTATAACAATCGGTCAATTTATCATCTCCTTTATAAACAGGAATAAAATTTTTCTCCGTCGCTATTAAATAAAATTCGTCTTTCCCTACTACATTTGGAAGGCTTAAACCATTTGTATCCACAAATACTTTTCCACATACTCCGGTTGAACAATCTTCTAATTTGAATTTAACTGTATAACCACTCAAGGTTACTAAGCTTGGGAGTTCACTATTCGGGTCAAACATTGATGATCCATTTGATTTCTTATCCAAAAATTCGGACGTCTCTTGACATTTATTAGGTACTGTACCATCACATACGTGTGAAACTTTTAACTTACTTGCTATTTTATCTCGAAAACATTCACTGTCATTTGCTCTACACAAAGTTGACGGTAAGCTTTCATCTTCCTGCAACAGTAACATTGCTTGGTTTAATTCACTAAATATTTTCTTATACTGAGTTGTATATCTCTTCTCTTGTATCTTTGCCTGCAATGTCGGAATTGTCATTGCGGCTACTACTCCGATTATTCCGAGGGTGATTAATACCTCTGCCAATGTAAAGGCGACTTTCTTATAATAGTCATTCTGGACTTGTTCATTATTGTTACTCATAATGACATGTGGTTTATAACCGTGTAAAGTATTAGAATTTGATTTTTTATCAAATATACGGTTAAATTCATTTAAAGTATTTGAAATCTTTGCTATAAGAGGATTATAGGTTGCCCCCCCCCCCGAAAACCGCTCTATGATTGTGTTTTGGCATTATTTACCCTTTCTTTTGCTATGTTTTACTCATGTGTGACTTTTGTATTCGGTGTTCAAGATTACTACGTCACTCCGTTTTAATCCATGGTCTATTTGTTCATTATTTTGACTCGTAATGACATGTATTTTTTTCAGTATATCATTTTTTTCAGGGCTTTGCAATATTTGTTTTATATTTTGTCCTCGCCCTTATTTTAAGGACAAGGAAGTATTATAAAAAAAAGGTATCTGAAATATTCCAGATACCTTTTATCAAGTATTTACTTATACAAGTTATTTAATATTTGAGAATGTCCAAGCATCAAATGTCGGAGCTTCTTTAATATTCATTTCTTGTTTTTTACCACCAGAGCATTCATCATCATGCGCAATTGGTTTATATAATCTATTATAATATTCAATTACCATTCTGTCTGAATTGAAGTAAGCTTCTGATGTTCTGATAGCTTGACGCATCAATCTTGCCCATTCTTTCTTATTTTCATAGTAAGTTGGAATGATTTGATCTTCAATAATACTCATCAAGCATTTATGATCTTTCCAATGTCTTTCTTCCCATGACATTTCATCATCAATTTCAGGGTATTCAATAGCATAACCATTGATTCCGGAGAATGTACCTTCAACTGTCCAACCATCATAGATTGACAAGTGAATAGCACCGTTAGCATTTGCTGACATGCCTGAAGTACCTGAAGCTTCAAATGGTCTAAGTGGAGTGTTCAACCATACATCAGTACCACGTTTCAACATGCCAGACAACTGTAATTCATATCCTGGAAGAACTACAACATTTTTCAATGAGTGAGATCTATTCAACAATTTATTGAACATTTCTTTACCCATTACATCATCTGGGTGGAATTTACCAGCGAAAATAATTTGAACTTTATTTTCATCTAATAATTTACCAATTCTATCTTTGTCCATCAAGATTAACCAAGCACGTTTGTAATCAGCAAATCTTCTTGCCCATGTAATTGTTAATACATCAGGATCAAATCTCTTACCTGCAACGTTAGCAATATATTTGAACAATTCTGATTTCATTTCACGTTTTACAGCCAACAATCTTTCAGGATCATTTTGAGCTTCTTTAACTCTCTTATCTTGCCAATATTGTAAATTAACTGCGTTAGTAATAGCTCTAATTGGGCATCTACCGTCAACCCATTCCCACATCTTGTTAGCAACAAGTCCGTGTAATTGAGATACAGCATTTGCAATTCTTGACATTCTCAATGCAGCAACTGTTAATGAGAAGTTTTCTCCACCTAAGTTAACAGCTGTTTCACGAGATGCACCTGAGAAGAAACCACCTTCAAGTAATGTATCAACCCAGTGAACTTCATTACCTGCAGCAACAGGTGTATGAGTTGTGAATACTGTACGTTTTTTAACTTCTTCCAAATCGCCATTGTATTGTCTTAACAATTCAAATGCTGCAGGAAGAGCATGACCTTCGTTCATGTGGATAACATCAAAATTGTATCCAATTTGTTGAAGAATTCTTACACCAGCAACACCAAGAATAGTTTCTTGAGCGATTCTGATTTTTTCGTTACCATCATACAATTTGTATGAAATGCTCTTAGCCCAATCACTGTTACCTTCAATATCAGTTGTTAACAAGTAAACAGGACAAGTTCCGAACAATTCAGGTTCAACTTTGTATGCTTTAACTTTAACTTTTTCACCAAAACATTCAACTTCTGTTTGAACATTGATATCTGTCAAAAAGTCGTAATATTTTCTAATATAAGCAACTTCTACATTTCCAGAATGGTCAATTCTTTGGTCATAGTAACCATAAGACCATAACATAGTTACACCAACCATTGGCATTTGCAAGTAACCTGCTGATAGCATGTGAGAACCTGCTAAAAATCCTAAACCACCAGAGTAGGTGCTTAACGATTGATCCATAGCAATTTCCATTGAAAAATATGCTACATTTGGTAATGACATAATTTACCTCTCTTCTCTAATAACTTCTATACACTAAATTTTTCATGTACACATCTTAAACGTGCAACCACATTCTAACATATAAAACACAAAAAGAATAGTCCCCCTGAAAAAAATTGCTATTATTACCCTCTATAGCAATAATAGCAACTCATTTGAATTCTTTACATTATAAAGTTTTCTATTTATATTACTTAACTTTATCTAAAATTTTAGTCAAAGCGATTTTTACATGTGCATAATTTAAACCACCTTGCATATACGCAACATAAGGCGCTCTCATTGGTCCATCTGCAGAAAGTTCAATAGTTGAACCCTCAATAAATGTACCACCTGCCATAATAACCTTATCTTCATATCCCGGGATATATTCAGGTATAGGTGTAACATAACCATTTACCGGAGATAAAGATTGAATTGTTTTACAAAAATGCTCCAATGGTTCAGGAGAACCGAATGTTATATTCTGAATAATATCCGTTCTTTTTTCATTATATTTAGGAGATGAATCATAACCGATTTCATCAAATATTTTTGCAGCCAGAACAGCACCCTTAACGGCTTCAGACACAACAGACGGAGCCATAAACAATCCTTGGAAAATCAATCTGTGTTGGTTAAACATCGCACCGCCCTCTGAGCCAATCCCTGGGGCAGTTAACCTTGTTGCTGCTCGTTCAACGTACAACTCTTTACCTGCAATATATCCACCTGCTTCAACAATTCCGCCTCCAGCATTTTTGATTAGTGAACCGCCAATCAAATCTGCTCCAACTTCAAGAGGTTCTTTTGTGTCAACAAATTCACCATAACAATTGTCTACAAAGCAAATACAATTAGGATTTTTAGACTTAACAATTTTGCAAATTTTTTCAATAACATCTATCGTAAGAGATTTTCTTGTTGAATAACCTTTTGAACGTTGAATTAAAACCATTGTAGTCTTATCATCTACCATTTCTTCTAATTTTTCATAATCAACATCTGTACCATTTAGCAATGGAACTTCATCATACAAAACACCATTACCAATTAACGAAGCACGTCTTGTTTCTTCATCACCCATTGTACCGATAACTTCTTGCATAGTGTCATAAGGAGTTCCAACAGCAGAGATTAATTTATCCCCATGACGTAAATTTCCAAACAATGCACAAGCTAAAGTATGTGTTCCAGATGCAAAATGAATTCTTACCAAAGCTTTTTCAGCTTTAAAAACTTGTGCAAAAACTTTATCCAAAACTTCTCGACCTAAATCATCGTGCCCGTAGCCTGAAACAGTATAAAAATGTTCTGGAGCAACTCTGTTATCAATAAATGCATTCAAAACTTTTTCTTGGTTATAATCTCTTATTTCATCAATTATCTCAAATTGTTCACGTAAATCTTTTTCAGCTTGTTTTATAATTTCTTTACTCGTTTTCATATTCCTAATCCTTTTCTATATATAAATAATAATACAAAAATAACCGACTAAGAGAATACTAAAACCAAACTAATCTATAAATAATATCTCTATGAAAAAATTCTATATATTATTAATCATATTAATAAGTTTCGGAATTCTACCAGCAATTTCAAATCAATAT
>JBNMKP010000135.1:0-4882 GCA_050874405.1 bacterium | reverse complement strand
CGGTAATAGTGACGGGTTTTCTAGTGGCAAGCCCTCAATTTGAGGATTTCCGACATATCTTGCTGGTTGATCACGCAAATAAGCTGCAGCATCAAAATCAATAACACCGCCAGCTGCTAACATATCTAAATTTGAAACCCAATTTGAAGACATAATATTTTCCTTTATATTTCAACCTACATATATATAAAGTATTTTTTGTCTTAAAAATTGCCTTAATATTAAAAAATAATAGATTTTATGGCAAGAAAAATTAAAATTACACCACCAGAGATTTCAAGATATTTAGATGGGAGATTTTTTAAAAAGTTTCCACTCCAAAAACCGATAACGGACAATAAAAATGATGCCAAGCCAATCAATGTTACAGATAACAAGAGGTTTGTATGAGTTAATCTAATAGATGCGCCAGATACCAATGCATCAATACTTGTGGCAAGTCCTAAACTCATCAAACATTTGAAACCGATACACTCAACTTCATCTGCTTTGGGTTGAAATGCTTCTATAATGAATTTCAAACCTAAAACAAAGAAAATACCAAAGACTATCCATTTGCTGTATGGAGCTAAAAGTTTTGCAAGGGAGTTTGCACCAATGTAACCGATTACGGGCATTAATCCTTGAAATAATCCCATTGTTAGAGCTAAATTAAAAGAATTTTTTGTTCTGTTTGCTGTAAAAATTAATCCTTGAGAAAAAGATACTACTAAACAGTCTATTCCCAATGCCACTGCAAGTAATATTAAATCAATTAAGTTCAACTTCTACCTCAAACAATCTATTCCACGGGAATTTGTATTTTGCATTTATCTTTTGATTATAAATTTCCTCAATAATTTCTTCAAATTTTTTCATGTCATTTGTTAATTCTTCAATGTTTGGACGTGAAAGTTTTTGGCGTATATTAGCTTGGTAAGCCCAATCATCTAAAAATCTGATTATTCCTAACTTTTCAAAATTTTCTTTGTCATAATTTTTTGCTAAAAACTTAACTTTAGCTCCACAGATTAAACTTCCCAAAGTATTGGCAGATGTATTCCAAGCCGAATACCCAAAGAAATTTTCATCATCAATTTTATTTTCAAAAAATGCCTTAACAAATCCATTATCTGAACCATTTGCAAATCTGACATCTGCAACCATATACGGTGAATTTGGTGTAACAAATTGGGAATTAAAGTGTTCGGTGGCAATTTTCATAACAATTTCGCCCTGATGGTCTTTGAAATTGTTTATATAAAGAATGATATCTGCTTCTTCTTGTGTTTTAACAGCTTTGCAACCACACAAATCAATTTGTCCTAATACAGATTTTTCAATAGAAATATCTTCGTAATTTGAAATTAGGTTCTTATATTCCGGTGCTAAAAATATCGGACAAATTTTTACATCACCTTGAATTGCTCTAGCAAGTAAACTCAACGGAATTTCATCTGCTCCGGTTTTTGTGAATGCTCCCATTTTTTCTAAAAATTGAGCTTCTTGAACATTGAAACCATATTCAGCGCAATCATCTTTTGAAAATACTAAAGTATCAAATACTCCTTGTTTTTGCCATTGGTAATAGATTTTGTTAATTTCAAAATTTCTACGACGTGTTTCAATGTAATCATCTAAAACATTGCTTGGAATGTCATGAATTTTGCAGCCATTTCGACCGGATTTGTGGACATTATAAGAGTACTCAAAAATTTTTTTCCCCCATTCAGACCAATATTCTTTTTCTTCTTCATTAATATTATTATTTGAAATTCTCATAATACTAGAAAAAGCATAGACTTTGCAACTTTTATCTTCAAGAATTTCTCGCAAAATTTCAATTCTTTTCTTAATTTGTTCAAATGTTTCAGGACATCTTCTTGACGGAATCAATCCTCCATAAGCAACCGTATCAAGTGACAAAACAATAGCATCAAGTTTTGGTAATTCCATCAGCCATTGAAACAATCCGTCAATATCGGCACTATGAGTTAAATCTCCTAACAGCTCTCTTTTAGGTATATAAAATTCGATTGAAGAATCTATGCCTGCAATAAGTTTTGGCAAAGAATAACAAACCGGACGATTATCTATTGGTACGAATGCGATTTTCATAATATAATTATTGTAATTAAAAATAAGATTGAAGTAAATGGAAAAATTATGAGCATTAATAAAAATCCCGAAAAAATAAAAAATATGTTTGATGAAATTTCTTCATATTATGATTTTATGAATAATGTAATTTCATTTGGAATGCATTATGTAATAAAGTTTTTAGCGATAAAAGAATTAAAAATTGAACCACGTACAATGATTCTTGATTTATGCTGTGGAACAGGAGATTTCACTAAAATCATTTCAAAATTTTATCCAAGAGCAAGAATTATCGGGTTTGATATTTCAGAAAAAATGATAAAACTTGCAAAAATTAAAAATCCGTTAGGTGTTTTTATGCAAGGTGATTGTACGGATTTGCCATTTGAAGACGGGGAATTTGATTATGTAACAATGGGTTTTGGATTGAGAAATATCGAAAATAGAGATAAAGCGATTTCTGAAATTTATAAAGTTTTGAAAAAGGGTGGAAAGTTTTTGCAACTTGATTTTGGAGAACATAATTTTATTAGCAAAATTTTTGATTTTGTTGTTCCGTTAGAAGTTAAACTTCTAAAAAAAGAATCACAAAATTATGAATATCTTTTAAAATCAAAAAATGAATTTCCGGAACCAGATGAACTTATAAGAGAATTTGAAAAACACGGGTTTAAATATGTAAAAAAATGCAGTTTTCTTTTTGGTACAATTTCAGCACAAATCGTTGAAAAATAAGGTTATCCATGTTTCCTCTTTACATTTCTTCATGAATACATGAAAATAATTTGCCACAAATTTAATAATGTAATAATATAGTGATGGGAATGTTTTTTTAAGGGATAGATATAAATGATAAAAGACAGATTAAACGAGAGAACTTTAACACCTCAAGAGGTTAGAACAATTTTAAAAGCAGATAACAAGGAAATTGTTGATTTATGTAAAAAAGCTGCTATCAGACCTAGAAAAAATGCTATGGGTCACACATATTTTTCTTATGATGAAGTGAAAAATTTAAGAAAAATTCAAGCACAAGTTAATGGTGTTGTCACAAATCCTGTTTCATCTAGAACACCTGTAATGGCTGGTGGTTCATCATCTACCGCTGTTACAAATAACAGTGCCGCTGTTAGAAGTATTTTAACAACTCTTCAAGATTTAGAAGTTAAATTGAGCAACAAGATTGCTAAAGTTATTGATGAAAAACTTGAAGGTATGGATGATGTTGTTGTTGAATTAATCCGTTGCAAAACTGACAACGAAACTTTGAAACAAAAAATTGTTGACTTGAACAAAGAAGTTTATCAATTGAAAAACGAATTAAATAGCTACAAACCTGTTGCATTAGGTTTTTATAAGAAAAAAGAAGTTTACGTTTGGGAATAAGAGGATTTAGACATGGCAGCGAAAGAAACACCGGCTGTAAATATTAGCGAAGAAAGAAATAAAGCTTTAAAATTAGCTATTGAAAAAATTGAAAAAGACTTTGGTAAAGGTTCAATTATGAAGCTTGGTGACAAAACCACTGTCAATGTTGATGCTATCCCTACAGGAGCATTATCTTTAGATGTTGCTCTTGGTATTGGCGGAATCCCAAGAGGTCGTATTATTGAAATTTACGGTCCAGAATCTTCCGGTAAAACAACTTTGGCTCAACATATCGTTGCTGAATGTCAGAAAAAAGGTGGAATTGCTGCATTCGTTGATGCGGAACATGCTCTTGACCCAGAATATGCCAGAAATTTAGGTGTTGATGTAGATAATCTTTTAATCTCTCAACCTGATACAGGTGAACAAGCCCTTGATATTACAGAAGAATTGGTTCGTTCCGGAGCTGTTGATATCGTTGTAGTTGACTCAGTTGCGGCTCTTGTTCCTAAAGCTGAAATTGAGGGATCTATGGAAGATCAACAAATGGGTCTTCAAGCTCGTTTGATGTCTAAAGCTTTGAGAAAATTAACAGGTATTATTGGTAAGACAAATACAACTGTAATTTTCATTAACCAATTGAGAATGAAAATCGGTGTTATGTACGGTAATCCTGAAACAACTACCGGTGGTAATGCTCTTAAATATTATGCTTCTGTTCGTATGGAAATTAAACGTACAGAAACTCTTAAAGGTGATGAGGGTGAAATTGGTAACCATGTAAGAGTTAGAGTTTTGAAAAACAAGGTTGCTCCTCCATTCAGAACTGCTGAATTTGATATTATCTTTGGTAAAGGTATTTCTAAAATCGGTAATATCTTAGATGTTGCAGTTAATTTAGATATTGTTAAAAAAGCTGGAGCATGGTTTAGCTATAATGAAGAAAAATTAGGTCAAGGTAGAGAAAAAGCTAAAGAATTTTTGGAACAAAACCCAGAAATTTTAGCTGAAGTTGAAAAACTTGTTCGTGAAAAATTGGCTCAACAATAACCGTATTAAGATTTGTAAAACCGTTTTTATGCCTTGAATTCACTCATAGTCTGTGTTTTAATTTTGTTGTGAATAATTTTGCTAACTGGCTAGCAAGATAATTTATGTTCAGATTTAAAATAACCAGATTTATAAATAGGAGGCAATTTATGCAAGTTAACGCAATTACAGGTTATCAGTATTCTACCCCAAATAAATTAAATAACCATCAAAAACAATCTACTCCAATTGAGAGTAATTCAGTAAATTTTACTGCTCGTGAAGATAATAGAAGAAATTCAAATGCAATGAGAAATGCAGTTGTTGCTTTATGTTTCTGGCCGGTTGCAGTTGGTGTGGTTACAAGTTGTGATAAAGAAGCTTTTGCAGAAGCAAAAGTTAATGT
>JBNMKP010000134.1:0-4965 GCA_050874405.1 bacterium | reverse complement strand
TATCCAACAACTTTTAATACGAAGTTTACAACTTCAAAGAATGAATCCTTTACAAACTCTTTAGCTAATGTGCTTACCGGTCTGTTTTCAATACAATCAAAGACATAATAGATTGGGTCTTTTGAATTGTTGAATCTCATTCTTCTATCTTTATTTTCTAAATAATTAAATTCAGCAGGAGCTTTTCTTTTTCTTGATGGTCTAACCATTGTTCCAAATGCTTGTCCTGAAGTTGCTAACATATCTCTTTATCTCTCTCTTATTTATATCTTACATATATATAAAGTAAATAATCCTAAAAAAATTGCTTTTTTGAAAAGAGAATTGTTAACATTTCTTAACTATTTTTCTAAATCAACGCTATCACTGTCATCAACTATATTTTTACCAATTGCTTTTTCGAGTTCAGCTTTTGCAGAATTGTATTCATATAGTGCGGTGTAATAAGTCAATTGTGCTTGTTCATAAGTCGTTTCAGCATCACGCAACTCAATAGGAGAAGCTTCACCTACTCGATATCTGCCATAAGACAATTCATAGTTCTCTTTTGATTGTTTCATCTGCAAAATTGCAACCGGAAGCTGATTTCTTTTTTCATCAAGTTTTAAATATGCATTTTGAATTTCTAAATAGATACTATTTTGGGTGTTTCTTGCATTTGCCAACTCTCTATCATATAAATATCTGGCTTCTTTAATTTCATTTCTGATTAACATTGCATTAACAGTCGGAAAAATCAAATATCCCCCAACATTATAACCGTAATTAGAATTCCAAGATTTACCACCTCGTTGGTATTGTGCTTCTACAGAAATACTTGGGAAATAAGATTTTTTAGCGAGTTTTAAAGTTTGATTAGCTTCTTCTACCTTAATTTCTGCAAGTTTTAATTCCGGTCGAGCTTCACGTGCGGTATCAATAGCTTGTTCAAAGGTCAAATTTGTAGGTTGATACTTTAATTTATCTAAAATATCATATTTTTCAATATATGGCACCCCCATAACATTGTTTAGCTTTGCAATTGCAAGATTAACCGCATTTTCAGATTGAATAAGTTTCAATTTTGCACTGCTTAAGTTCGTTTCTGCAATAGTAACATCGACTTTAGGGTTCATACCAATCTTGTAAAATGCTTTTGCTTGATTATAAAACATTTGGTATTTATCAACCATTTCCTGTGCTACACGTTTATTTTCATAAGCATAAAGGACATTATAGTAAGCATCTTTTGTTTGATAAATAACATCATTTACAATGGCTTCAAATGTCTTTTTATATCCATCATAGTCTAATCTTTTAATTGTTGCTTGGTTTTGAGTTACCCCGAAATCGTAGAGCATTTGTTGTAGTGTAACTTGTCCTGCCAAATAGTAGTTGAATTGCAAGTTTTTCCCCAACGCATCAGACAATTGAAGTTGTTTTATGTGGGTATAACTTGTTTGCCAAGAAACACTAGGAAAATAATTTGACCAAACCTGTTTTATTCTGGCATCAGATGCTAATATATCTTGAAAAGCAGCATTTATTTGAGGATTATTACCCAATGCAAGTCGAAGACAATTATCTAATGTCATGTCAATATTTTTTTCAATTGAACCTGATATAACAAAATCAGGATTAACATTGACATTTGGCAAAACATTCTCTGACCTTGGGAATTCGTTTGAATTAATATTATTTCCAAGATTTTCAGAAAATGCCGGAATTGCAAAAAGTATAAATATTATAGCTAAAATTGTCTTCTTAAACATTTTTTCTTTTTTCCTTATACTCATGAACTTTGTGAGCAAAATTAACTTTAAATTCCTCAACCATAACGTAAAAGGCCGGAACTAAAAATGTACCGATAAATGCAACAGCAATCATTCCGCCAAATACTGTCATACCTACGGAATGTCGAGAAGCAGCTCCGGCACCGGAGGCAAATACTAGCGGCAACAAACCTAATACAAACGCAATATTTGTCATCATAACCGCTCTAAAACGTAGCTTTGCAGCTTGGAGTGCGGCTTCTTTAATCGGTAACCCTCCTTGATGTGCATCTTTAGCGAATTCAACAATCAAAATTGCTTGTTTTGTACTCAAACCTATTAACATAACTAAACCGATTTGAGAATAAATATCCAGAGAATACCCGCTTACATATTGGAATAACAATGCTCCAACCAAGGCAACAGGTGTAACAAGTAATACTGATACCGGTAACAGCCAACTTTCATATAAACCTACCAAGAATAGGAATACAAAGACTAATGACATTGCCAAAATCGGTCCGATTTGTCCACTTGATTCTTTTTCTTGTAAAGATGTTCCAGACCAAGCATAGCCCATATCTTCAGGTAATACTTTATCTGATAATTGTTCCATCAAGCTCATTGCCTTACCGGAACTTACACCTGCTCTCGTATTTCCGTTAATTGTAACAGCAGGATACATATTGAATCTTGTTCTTATATAAGGACCTACAACATTCTTAGTCGTAATTACTGCTGACAATGGAACCATTCTACCATTATTATTTTTTACGTAGATCTTATCAATATCGGAAATTTTAGCTCTGAAATCGGAATCTGCTTGAACATAAACCCTATAAACACGACCATATTTGTTAAAGTCGTTAATATAAGATTTTGCAAAATATGCTGCAATTGCATTATAAACTTCTGCAACTTCAACTCCTTGAGCCATAGCCTTATCAACATCAACATCTAGTTCTAATTGTGGTAAATTCGGACTGTAAGAGCTATAAATCATTGAGAAATTCGGATTAGAACGAGCTGCATTCATTAATTTTGTTGCCTGTTCATATAACGCTCCGGCATCTCTATCACCTTTATCCAGTAATTGGTACTCAAAACCGCCAAACATACCTAAACCTGAGATTGCAGGAGGAGAGAATGTCGCAATTGTTGCTGACGGATAATTTGCAAAAGTCATGTTAATATTCTTCATTATTCCGTCAAGTGATTCTTCTTTATTTTTTCTCTTTGACCAAGGTTTTAAACTTGAAACGATGAAAGCAGTATTTTCACCATTCATACCAACAAGAGTAATTGTATCTTCAACCCCTGGGATTTTGAGGAGTTTTGATTCGACATCTGTTGCAACAGAATCTGTTCTGGAAGCTGATGAACCATCTGGCAACTGAATTTGAGTAAAAATTGCCCCTCTATCTTCTGCAGGTAAAAAGCCTCGTGGAATTAACATAAACATTCCAATAGTGAATAAAACAATTATACCAAGAACCCCAAAAGTCAGTTTTGGAGAGTCAACAAATGATTTTGTATAAAGCAAATATTTATCACGAACACTCGCAAACCAATCATCAAACATCTGGATAAATTTGAAATCAGCTTTTTCTTCTCCTGATTTTAATATCATTGAACAAAGAGCAGGAGCTAGAGTCAAAGCAACAAGAGTTGATAAACCGATAGAAGAAGCGATACACAATGCAAATTGTCTGAACATACGCCCTGTAATTCCGCCCATAAATGAAACAGGAACAAATACCGCCATCAATACTAGTGATGTTGCTAAAACGGCTCCAAATACTTCTTTCATTGTAATTTCGGTCGCAGTTTTAGGATCTTTCCCCTCTTGAATATGGCGTTGTGTATTTTCAAGTACAACAATCGCATCATCTACAACCAAGCCAACCGCAAGTACCAGTCCAAATAAAATTAACAAATTTATTGAAAATCCAAACAAGTGCATAAAAATAAATACACCAATTAAAGAAACAGGAATTGCACAGAATGGAATAAATGCAGCTCGAGCTGTTCCTAAGAACAAATAAGTTACAAGGGATACGAGTAATACCGCAAGTGCAACTGCGCTGATTACCTCGTTAATAGATTCTCTAACGAATTCTGTTTCATCGTGTTGAACTTTGTATTCCAAATCTTTAGGGAAAGTTTTGCTTAATTCTGCCAATCTCTTTTGAATTTTATTAGACAAATCGATTGCGTTTGCTTCCGGAAGTTGGCTGACAGTAATAATTGCAGAATTTCTACCACTAATACGAGAGAAATATGAATAACTTTCTGCCCCAAGTTCAACTCTTGCAACATCTTTCAATCGAATTTGAGAACCGTTTGGTAAAGATTTAACAATAATATCTTCAAACTCTTTTGCTTCTTTAAGACGTCCTTTTGTCCTCATTGTAAGTTTGATAAGTTGTTTTTCTTTCATTGGTTCAACACCCAAATCACCCGCAGGAGATTGAATGTTTTGAGCTTGAATTGCAGCTGATACTTCGCTTGTTGAAAGTCCGTAATTTGCCATTTTATCAGCATCAAGCCATATTCTCATTGAATAATTTGACGAACCGAATACGGCAACTTTACCAACTCCTCGAATTCTGGCAAGTTCATCTTTAATATAAATATCTGCATAATTTGAAATAAATAATGGGTCATAAGAGTTATGCGGGGAATTTACAGAAATCATCAAAAGCCCCGGACCACCTGTTGATTTCTTTACAGACAAGCCATATCGCCGAACTTCTTCAGGCAAACGTGGAGTAACCAATTGCAGCTGGTTTTGAACGTTTACAACTGCCATATCTGGGTCAGATCCTACAGCAAAATATAGAGTTAAACTATAAGCGCCATTTTGTGATGTTGAAGACATATAAATCATATCCTGAACGCCGTTCAACTGAGCCTCAACAGGGGCTGCAATTGTGGATTCAATAACGTCAGAACTTGCACCGGCATAAGTTGCTGATACAACAACCTGTGGCGGTGTAATTGACGGATATTCTTCTAACGGTAAAGTATTTATCATCAAAATACCTGCAAGCAATATTGCAAGAGATATTACAATCGCAAGTTTTGGTCTTTTTATAAATAAATTACCTTGTTTTTCTTCTGACATCACACATACCCTTTATTAAAAAATTATTTTATTTCTTTGATTTTTTGAAGTTTACTTTTTAGCTTTTATTTTATCCATTTGTTCTTT
>JBNMKP010000133.1:0-4979 GCA_050874405.1 bacterium | reverse complement strand
TTGCATACCCTTTTGCACGGAAAAATTCAAATCAAAGCAAATTCTGCAAACCATAATGCTGATGAAATCGCAAAAATTATCAACATGCACCCATATCGTGTGAAACTTGAAATGCAAAAACTTAAAAATATTCCACTAAAAAATCTTGTTAAATTAAAACAAAATCTTACAAATGCAGAATACAAAATCAAGTCAGGACAATCAAATCTTGGTGTAGATAAGGAGATTGAATATGCAATACTACAATAGCGAAATCTCACAAAAATATCCTGAACTTTTGAAATATTTTGAAAGTGGAATAAAAGATGAAAATAAAAATATCAGCCACTGTTTACTATTCTGGGGACCTGATATCACATCTCAATGCGAATTAGCCCTTGAAGTTGCACGACTTTTAAACTGTAAAGAAAACGGTAATTCTGACTGTGATTGCATAAATTGTCGTTGGATAAAAGAACAATCTCACCCTGCAGTGAAAATTTATACTCGTCTTGATTTCAAAGAAAGTTCATCATCTTCAAGCGATGACGGAGAATCAAAAGGCAAGAAAAACATAAATATTGACCAAGCAAAAGCAATTATAAATGAATTATCTATTTCAAGTGATTATCATAGAGTTTATATTTTCTGCGACAGAGATGAAGACGGAAATCTCTTACCGCTAAATCAAATAAACTTTCCAGAAGCAACGTCAAACGCATTATTAAAAACATTCGAAGAACCTCCGCAAAATACAACTTTTATTTTCTTGACTAAAGACAAAACCGATATTATTTCAACTGTTGTATCAAGAGCACAATCGTTTTTTGTTGCAGGTAAAACATTTGAAAATAGCGATTACAATTTAGTAGAAAATTTTATCCAAAACTACTGGACACTAAACAGAAATCAAGTTTTAGAATTTGAAAATAACCTTATGAATTTGATAAGCGAAAATGATGCAAAAACAATTTTTACTCAAATGCAAAACTATATGCTAAGTGTAATTAAATCAAATCCTGAAAATAAACTCCTATTTTACAGACTGACAAAGGATATGGCAGCGATTGAAGAAGCAAAAAAACAAGTTTCCCTATCACCTGCAATGACAAACCAAACAGTTGTAGAAAACCTAAGTTTTAAGATGATTTTACAATAATTTGCAAACAAAACTTTCGCCATGTTATAATTTCCATATCGTATTAGTAATGGAGAAAAATAATGGATTATACTGAAATATTAAGAGAATTTGCACTTGTAATAGCAGCATCATATCTAATCGGTTCAATTCCAACAGGATATATTATTGTTAAGCTATTTACAGGACAAGATATTAGAACAATCGGTTCAGGTTCAACCGGTGCAACCAATGTAAAACGTGTTATGGGTAAAAAATGGTTCTTTATCGTAATGCTTTTAGATGCATTTAAAGGAGCTTTACCGGTAGTTTTAACAGCATGTTTTATGCCTGCATTCCACGATATCGGAATTTTGCCTGTCGTTGCGGCAATTTGTGTAATCTTAGGACACAGCAAATCAGTATTTCTTAATTTCACAGGCGGAAAATCTGTAGCATCAGGTGTTGGAACATTATTTGCATTAAGTTGGCAAGCCGGATTAACTATTGCAGTTATTTGGAGTATTGTTACTTGGCTTTCAAGATATGTATCTTTAGGCTCAATCGTTGCAATCGCTCTTTCCCCAATTATTATGTGGTTCTTTAATGCAAGACCTGCTTATATTATTTATGCATTGATTGCAGCAGTTTATGTAATTTACTTACACAGAGAAAATATCAAAAGACTTCGCCAAGGTACAGAAAACAAAGTCAGATAAAAATTTAAAACAAAAGGATTCTAAATGTTCGACAATTTAAGTGAAAAATTACAAAATATAATTTCAAAAACAAGAGGGCAAGAATTAACCCAAGACAATATGCAAGAAGCTTTGCGAGAAATCAGACGTGCATTGCTTGAAGCTGATGTTAACCTACGAGTAGTGAAAGCATTTATATCTTCTATCAAAGATAAAGCAGAGGGAGAAAATGTTCTACAAGGTGTTGACCCGTCACAACAATTGATTAAAATTGTCCACGATGAATTAGTTGAACTTTTAGGACACGAAGCAAAACCATTGAACTTAACCGGACACCCAAGTTTAATTATGATGCTTGGTCTTCAAGGTTCAGGTAAAACAACATCTTCTGCTAAACTTGCAGTTAAACTAAAAAAAGAAGGTAAAAATCCGCTATTAGTAGCGTGTGACGTTTATCGACCTGCTGCTATTTCACAATTACAAACTTTAGGACAAGAAATCGGTTGTGAAGTTTTCACAGTTCCTGAATCTAAAGATGTTCAAAATATTGTTCAAAGTGCAATAAATTATGCTAAAGAAAAAGGCTTTAATGTCTTAATTTTAGATACCGCAGGACGGTTACAAATTGATACTGAAATGATGGCTGAATTATTGATTATTGATAGAGTTTTTCAACCACAAGAAAAACTTCTCGTAATTGATGCTATGACAGGTCAAGAAGCTGTTCATGTTGCAGAAAACTTTGATGCACAAATTGGATTGACAGGTTTAGTGCTAACAAAACTTGATGGTGATTCTAGAGGTGGTTCAGCATTATCTGTTGTTTATTGTACAAATAAACCTATCAAATTAACAGGTACAGGTGAAAAATTAAATGCTTTAGAAGATTTTTACCCAGAACGTATGGCGACAAGAATTTTGGGAATGGGTGATATTGTTTCCCTTGTTGAACGTGCACAAGAGGTTTTTGATGAAAAAGAAGCATTAAAAATGCAAGAAAAAATGAGTAAAGCTGAATTTAGCTTTAACGACTTTTTAAATATGCAAAAACAAATGAAAATGTTTGGTTCAATGGATCAAATTTTGGGAATGCTCCCTGGGGTAAATCTTAAACAAGCAGATAGAGAAAAGATTTCTCACGCATCAGAAACAGAATTTAAAAAGATTGAAGTATTTATTCAAAGTATGACACCAGAAGAACGTGACAATCCACAACTTATGAACACTAGTCGTAAAAAACGTATTGCAAAGGGTTGTGGAATGGATATGCATACAATCAACCTTTATGTAAAACAGTTTGAACAAATGCGCCAAATGATGGGCGGAATGAACAAATTGCAAAAAATGTTCGGTGGCTTTGGCAAGAAGAATGAGAAAAAAGCCATGGTTCAAGCAATGAAAATGATGAAACGCAGAAGATTTTAGGTGCTGCTATGCCACCAATAAAGATGAACGTTGGAAAGTCATTAATTCAAGGAATAAGGAAAAAGGCAATAAGGTAATAAGTCCGTTACGGTTTCATTGTACCCTAGCCCCGAGTGACTCTGCCGAACAAAACAATCCAGTGAATTGTTTTGTGAGAGGTAGTGCAAGAAGAATAAGCCGAGAAATACTGTGTGTCGTATGCCTAGGGAATAAAGGTAAATGAATAGCTCAAAGTGTCCACCCCTTGCGGGAGGACCGAAATCTTTGATTTCGAGGAGGGGTCTTATTCCCTTACACCTACAAAGGGGAAGATAAAAACCTCATTGTCATTACGAACGGGTATTAAATCATTTGTTGTTGAAATAAAAAATAGTTGCTAGTGTTGTAATCCATAACACTGGAATAATTAATTATTTTGTCATTCTGAGCGAATGCGAAGAATCTCATAAAATAAAAAATCATGTCATTGTGAGGAATATTTACTCCTAAGTGCGAAATTTTTATTACGAAGTGACGTAACAATCCATTACACGGGGATAATTAATAATTGTCACCCTGAACTGACTAGAAAATAAGTTGAGATGAAATCGAAACGTAATTTTCTGTTCCTACTCGGTGATTCAGGGTCTCCTTAACTTTGAGATGCTGAAACAAGTTCAGCATGACAAAACGTGAAGCGTGGTGAAATTCACGCTTATCAGAAATCACTTATAGACTTATCAACCTATAGAGCAAAATCTAATCCCCTACACACAGAACCTTAGCATCACTAGCACTTTTATAAGCATAAGGAGTAGTACCAATGTTAAAATTCACTGCATTGCCACAAAGATCATCGTGTTGCGAAGAAGCCCAAAACCAACCACCAGTAGGTAAAGCTAAACTTGAATCTTTCCTACGTGCTTGATATAAACTTACTAATTTTGAGGTATCTGGTAGGCTCATTCCAATATCATCACATGCTTTCTTTGCACCTGCCCAGTAATTATCTCCATAAGTAGTCCAAATATCTTGCCATTCTGGATCCCATTTTTTCATTTCCTTACTACCTGTTTTGATTGGGCTATATGATGGTAATTGATAAACACAACCAAGACCCTTTATTTTACTACCAGGACAGCCATCAGAAAATCTCGCAACTTTGAAACTTCTGATATCATATTGTTTGCCGTTTCGTGCTTCGCTATTTGGTCCTTTGAATCCGTTTACGTCCATAACAAAGTCTATTGAATTAGTTACACTGGTTGTATAAGCAAACTTTTTAGTTCTTCCAAAGCCGATTGGTAAATCTGCAAAGCTCGGCTCAACAGTATCTCCATCACCAATTATCCCTGCATTTGGATTGTAAGTTAAAATGAGTGTTGCTCCGTCTGCTAGAATAATTCCAACATTATCCGATTTATTTTGCGGAAGTTGTAAATTTTTACCTTTTTTAGTTTGGCTAACATCAAATGTTTTACCGTCTGACGTTGTAACAGTCTTAGTTGGCCAACAATTTGCAATATGGACTGCATCACATCTGGTACTTATTTTTATGTATTTTGAAAATTCATCTACAAATTCGTCGGTACTTGCGTAAGTTCTTTCTAAACCGCCATCTGCACGCATCAAATCCATGGATTTTGTAATCTTTTGTGCTAAATTTGCTTGTGCTTCTGAATTACTACGTTCTGCTATGTTTTTTAGTAATGTTGGCATTGTAATTGCTGCAACTACTCCAATTACGCCGAGAGTGATGAGAACTCTCGGCGTAAGTGGAG
>JBNMKP010000132.1:0-5006 GCA_050874405.1 bacterium | reverse complement strand
GCGTTGAGCCGGCCGACCTGCCAATAATCCAAGACGTGTTTCAGCATCTCCTTAACTTTTCCCCCTCGCCCTTAAAATAAGGGAGAGGGCTGGGGTGAGGGTTTATTAATAATTCCAGTGTTCAGGATTACGACGTCACGTTGTTTTAATTCTTGTCCTATTTGTTTATCATCTTTCCTCGTAATGACATGCATTTAGTACAATCCCCTCCCACCTACGTGAGATTGTTAACAACTCATTGCATTAAGAATAAAATCCTTGTAGAAGAAAAGGTCAAGAGTAATCTTAAGCATTTCTAATGACTTAGAATATCTTTTTGTCTTTCTGTTAAACCTTGCTATGTTATCTCTTATTGAACTATTTGAACTTTCTATTAAATGTGTTTCTCTTTTTGTCATTAGATGTGGTTCTTGAATGTTTATTCTTTTAAATGCTACATTGTAACAACTATTGGCATCGGAATATATATGTAATATCCTTCCTGTCATTGCCTTTACTTTTAAATATATCTCTATTGCTTTCTTTATTCCTTCTCCGATGGTATATGCAATAACACGCTTTTGTCTCCGAGAATAAGCAGTCCATACGACTGCTCTATTTTTCTTTTTTTTACATAAGTATATATTTCATCTAGCTCAATAATATCTGCTTTTTCAGATACTAATGGATTAAAGTCTTTTAATAATTCTTGTAATAATTTATGAGCATTTCTTATCCAACGTAGTACCGCTGGTGCACTTACTCCAAAGAATAATGCTATTTTTCTTATACCTACGTTATTAAGGTACATTAGTAATGCTTTATACTTATCTTGTTTAGAAATTCTTTTAGGATTTTGAGCAAATGTCTTTTTGCAATCCATACATTGCATTCTTTGTGTTCCCCTGCTTTTTCCATTCATTCGTACCCTATTACTTTTGCAATATGGACATTCTCGCATAATTCCCTCCCTTAGCTTACAGATTTATTATACCAGAATTCTCTCTTTATTGCAATGAATAGTTAACAATCTCCCTAATCAGGGAGGGAATAATATAACCGTAAAGAACCTATTACCCCTATTCCCTTATTCCCCCTTTTCCTTTTGCCCCAATCAAAATTTCACCATTCACTAAAATTTTATCTCCTCCAATTTTATTCTCTTAACAAAATTACAAAAAGTATCGACAATTTGTTATTTTTGTTGTATGGTTGGGCTACATGCAGAAATATAGATACAAAAGGAGAATTTTACGATGCAAGTTATATTAAAAAAAGAAATCCAAAATTTAGGTGAAGTTGGCGATATCATTAACGTTAAAGACGGTTATGCTAGAAACCTCTTACTTCCTCAAGGTGCTGCTGAAATCGCTACAGCTGGTGCTTTAGAAAACAGAGAAAAAAATATCGCTAGAATTAAGGCTAAACAAGAAAAATTACACCAAGAAGCTTTAGAAAAAGCTGCTGCTATTGAAAAATTCGGCAAATTGGAATTATCTGCTAAAGCTGGTGAATCTGGTAAATTGTTCGGAACAATTACTACTAAAAAATTAACTGAAGAATTAGCTGCTCAAGCTGGTATTGAAGTTGATAGAAAAGCAGTTTCTTTGAATGCTCCAATCAACAAAATCGGTAACTATGTTATGTTAATCAAATTAACTTCTAAAGTTAAATGCGAATTGAACATCTCTGTTTCAGCTTCTGAAGTTGTTAAAGAATCAATTGAAGAACAAAACGAAGAAGTTGCTGAATAATTTCAGTTAAAATATTAAGTTTTAAACGAAGACAAAATTGAATAATTTTGTCTTCGTTTTGTTTTATTTAAATAAATTATTTGACTAAAAAAGGTATTGATGAGAAACTTATTATAGATAAATCATTGATAACAATTAAAAGTGAGGTTTTATTTTGACTGTTAAGCTGGCAATCACAGGAAAAGGTGGAAACGGAAAAACAACTATAGTAAAAGCATTTATGCATATTTTTCAGGAAATGTTTCCGGAAAAATCTATTCTACTATTTGACAACGACTTAACCAGTGAATTAGCTCACAGTTTTGGTCTTGATATCAGAAACACAATTTATGGTATCAGAAGTGGCAAACATGAATATAAAACCGGCATTCCGGAAGATATGACAAAACAAGAATTCATTGAGTGGGCAATGGAAGACATTCTCGTGCCAATCAATGATAATGTTGATATTATTGAATCTTGGTTTGTTGGTTCAAAAGATTGCAGATGCCCAATCACAAAACAAATCAATGATGCAGTTACAAAATTGATTAACAGGTATGATATTGTAATTTTTGATTGCGAATTTGATTTAAAATACTTAAATCAGCTTGTAGATATTGATATTGATTGCACAATCATTGTTGCAAAACCATCAGAAGAATCTGCACATCTTGCAAAACGTATTGAAGAATTCAGCGCAAAATATGCCGCAGGAAATCAACTTGGCGTTGTAATCAATAAAGTTGACAATGACAATCTTTCTTCTGTTTATGACCTATTAAAAAAATATGACCTTGACGTTTTAGGTACTATTCCTTTTGACAAAGAGTTGAAAAATAACCCAATGACAAGAGAATCTAAAACCGTTCAAGATGCAATAAAACAATTCTATTTTAGATTGAATTTACCCCAAGCAAAACAATAGCGGAGTACAAATGGCACAAATTTTAGATGGTAAAAAATTAAGAGATAAATTACTAGATAATTTAAAAACAAAAGTAGAAAAATTCCAGACAAAACCGACTCTTGTTGTAATTTTGGTTGGAGATAATCCCGCAAGTAAAATTTACGTAAACAACAAGAAAAAAATGGCTGAAAAAATTGGTATAAATTCAGAAGTTATAAATTATCCGAGTGAAATCACAGAAAAAGAACTTCTGGATAAAATTGAAGAACTTAATAACGACAAAAATGTTACTGCAATTTTAGTTCAATTGCCTTTACCTGAGCATATTTCAAAAGAAAATGTAATGAACACCATTTTGCCACAAAAAGATGTTGATGGTTTCACTCCGTACAATTTTGGAAAATTATTTTCTGGAGAAATTCCTACAGTTTATCCTTGTACTCCAAAGGGTATTATTTTATTACTTGACGAATACAATATTGATTTAGACGGAAAACATGCCGTAATTGTTGGACGTTCAAATATTGTAGGCAGACCACTTTCACAAATGTTACTTAACAGAAATGCAACAGTGACTGTTTGCCATAGTCATACAAAAAATCTCGCCCAAATAACAAAAACTGCAGATATTTTGATTTCTGCAGCGGGAAAAAATATTATAGAAGGGGAAATGTTAAAATCTGGTTGTGTTGTTGTAGATGTAGGGATTTTCAAAGATGAGAACGGGAAAACCCGAGGAGACGTAGATTTTGAAAATGCCTCTAAAGTTGCATCATACATATCACCTGTTCCAGGGGGTGTTGGACCAATGACAATTGCATCATTAATGCTCAACACTATAGAACTTTTTGAAAAACAACAGTAATTATTCGACCTTATTATGAATTTACAAGGTTCAATGTACAACTTGATTTGATGTTGTTGTTTACCATTGTCTTTAAACTTGAAATTTCGTTTTCAATTGCTGTTAACTGAGAATCTAGAGAATCTTTTTCAGTACCCAATTGATCATCTAACTGACTGTAATAAATATAATCAGCATCTTCTGTGTAATCACTTCCTGTATCACCAGAATACTTTCTTTGAACTTCACTCATTTGAGCTTCTGCATATTGTATTTGGTTTTGAATTGAAGTGTATTGGAATTGTAAAAAGTTTTTTTGTAAAGTCAACAAACTCTTTTGACTTGCTAATGCTAAAAATGCCATATCTCGTCTCCTTATTTATTTTTTAAGCTCTCGTACTTATATAAAGTATTTTGAAAAAGCTCAATTTCACAAAAGGATTAATTCGTAACATTTGTTAACATTAAAGAATTATTATCTGCCAATAGGAGCAGGACAAGGACGAGGATTGCCAAACGGACGCATTTGAGGATTTGATTTGTAATAATCTTTTTGTTTTAAATCTCTTTTATAATCTCGTCTTTCTAGTTTTTTAATCATTGAATACTTAGCTTTTTGTTGACCATTTAGACATTTTCTGAATGCTTTATTCTCTTTATTAAGAGTTTTTTCTATATCTTTCTTGATAGAAGAAACTACTTTTTTTTGTGCATTGATTTCTTTATCAGTTGCACCGGCATTTTCAATTGCTTGAAGTTTAAAACTTTCTTTCATCAAACAGTCAAATTTTTGTTCATAAATAGGATTGTTTTCTTTCATCAAGTCTTCTCTTTTTTGAATTTGTGTATCAGACAAATTCAATGCATTATAAACCGTTGCCCTATCTTGTTGAATGTGTTTAATATATTTTTTATATTTTGCCGCTTCTTTAGGATAATTTACAGATTTGCTACTTTCAACTGTTGTATTCGATTTTGGACAAGAACATTGAGCCAAAACATTTGGCATAGTTAAAACTAAACATATAAAAACGAGTAACAAATTTCTCTTCATAGTATCTCCTTACTTGATTTATTTTCTCATCAATAAACGAAAATTTCAAATAGTAAATATTTGTAGTAAAATCGGCTTATGGAAGAAATAAATTTAAGAAATTATGCATATTTAGGAGATGCAGTGTGGGAATTGTTCATTCGAGAAAAAACAATCCATATCACTAATAATTCAAAAAAACTACACCAAATTACAACCAATATGGTAAAAACACATACTCAGAATGAATTTTTGCATTTTTTAGAACCTACATTAACAGAAGAAGAATTAGAAATCGTTCGTAGAGCGAGAAATCTTCCAATACCTGTCGGCAGACGAAATATTCAGGCTGAATACCGTCAAGCTACGGCATTTGAAACATTAATCGGTTGGTGGTTTACTCACGATAAAACTCGATTACAAGGAATTTATGAACTTCTTGAACCTAAATTAGAATTTTAAAATCAACAAAACAAATGATGATTTTTTTATGTAAATCATTATAAT
>JBNMKP010000131.1:0-5009 GCA_050874405.1 bacterium | reverse complement strand
GTTAATACAACACCGAAAGGTTATAACGAAAATGTTGAACAAGAAGTTATTGACCTTGGAAAAATGGATTCTGTTGAATTAAATCATATTGAAGAAAATACTGATGGAATTGTGGATTTGAACAAATTGTCACAAGTTGATTCTCCAACAAAACCTGTTCAAAATCTTGAAGAAAAATTGATTGAAAATGAAGAAGATAAAGGTATGGATTTGCCTGATTTGACAAGCTTTACCATCAATGATGATGGCACATCTTCTATGGATAATTTAGATATCAATTTTTCAAATGAACAACCACACGAAGAAAACTTAATTGATTTCAATATGAATACAGGTAATTTTGTTATCGACAATAATGAATCGCCTGTGGATATGAATGAGCTTTCCGCTCCTGCAGAAAATGAATTAACGTTAGATGATGATTTTGCAGAAGATTTGATGTCTGATGATACAGAAAATCAATCACAAGAAGACTCAACTCCAAATGAAGAAGAGGATAAAACAGAAGAGCCTGTAGAAAATGTTGAACAAATAGAAGAACCAACATTAGATGATAGTGCTCTACCTGATTTAGATATGGGTGAGGGTTTAACTCTTGATGATGATTTGACTTTGGATACGGATATTACTCCTGTTGAACCTATGTTAGAAGATGTATCAGCTCCAGTAGAAGATAATACCGTTGAAGAAGAAACACCTAGTATTGAACCGGTTGTTGAGGAAAATAATACTCCAGAAGTTGAAGATTTGACAATTGGAGAAGATATAGCAATTGATGATGTTACGCCAAGCGAAGACGAAACATTAACATTAGATGATAATTTCGACTTTGGAGATATAACAGAAACAGATTCTCAAAAGACAGAAGATATGATTTCTGAACCTGAGTCAGAACCTCAAACAGAAGATACTACAGATATTACAGGTTTAGATTCTGTTTTAAATGATTTAGAGGCAAGTTCTCCTGTTGAAGAAACTCCAATTGGAGATGAAATAACAGAAATTCAAGAAGACTTCCCAGCTGTAGAAACTCCTATCGATGAGGAACTTCAAACGATTGAAGAAACTGAAAATACAGAAGAAGATAATACACAAAATCAAGATTGGCTAGAAGAACCAAACTATGATGATTTGCAAGATGTTGAACCTGTTCAATCAAATGATGAAGAAGAAATCATCAGTGAAGCTCCTCAAGAACAAGGTGCTGAAATGGAAGCACCAGTTGAAGAGTTGCCAGATGAAGAATTTATTCAAGAACCTCAACCGGAAGAAAAAGGATTTAATGTTGTAGAAAATTCAACAGTAATTAGTGATATGGATTTTGCGCCTCGTGAAATTGAAATTGATATCAATAATCCGGAAATTCAACTCCAACCGGAAGGTCCTGCACAATTAGAAGATTTGTATGATGAAAATTCTGAAAATACTACAATGTTGCAAAACCCAGGAAGATTAACTCGTGAAAATCAACAAGGTGGCAGAGTTGGACTTGGTATGGGATTAGGCATTGTTGGTGTTTTAATTTCAATTATCATTGTTGGTATTATTGGTTTCTCTATTTCAAAAATGGTTAAGAAACCAAGCGATGAAGCTCCGGAACCAATTACAGATGATGCTGTTCCAACAAGTTCAGATAACGGTGTGAATGATGCAAATACCTTGAATGTTGACCAAAACAATGTTGTTAATATGGATAATTCAACTCCAATTGCAGCTCCTGTTAAAAAACAACAACAAGCTGCACTTCCGAAAACTGTTGCACAATCAACTCAATCTACAAAATCTATTCCTGCAACTTCGTATATTGATGTTCGTAAAGTATCTTGGGAAGTTCCTGATTACATTTCTTACAATGCTAATTTCAGACAATATTTCCAATCAGCAGGTAAGAGTTTGAAATTGTCATTGACAAGTGATTTGTTACTTGCAACAGATTATGCATATTCTGATCAAGTTAGAGTTAGTATTTTATTTGATAAAGACGGCACATTTAAAGATTCAAAAATTCTTTTATCAAGTGGCTCAGCTCAGATAGATAACATTGTGTTACAAACTGTTAACCAAACCCTAAGAGTGCTCAAAGCTCCTCATAGCGTAGGAAATGACGAAAGTACTACAGTGATACTTAAAATTTATTTCTAATTATGCTATAATATCTTTGAACAGACTTGAGGAAGAGTAGTGTGGATTTAACACAGGATAAGATAGATTTAATTAGCAAGATTATTAAAAATGATCGAAAATATCCTAACAACGAGGATTTGTTTGATGATTTCTTTAATGAAACATGCAAACGTTCTGTTGCTATTCTTAATGCAATAGATACAGAAGCTACTTTAGAAGCTTATCTTAAACGTGTTGCTACAACCTCTATAGTCAATGTTTTAAAGGATTCCGGAAGATTAAGACGAACAAGAGCCGGCTATATGTCCACAAGAGAAGTTCTTGCTCCTCAAAATGACATTGATTATTCAGATGTTTATATTAGTTATTCAAATGTTCAATTGCCGGAAACTCCGGAAGAAATTGTTATTCAAAAAGAAATTCTTGATTTCGTTGCGAAAACAATTAAAAACATTGATAGTGAACACCCTGACAAAAACTACTTACAGATATATACTTTACGATATGATAAAGGCATGACCCAGAAAGAAATTTCTGAAGAACTTGGTCTTTCTCAGTCTGAAATCTCGAAAAGATTATACAGATTGATGGAAAAAGTAAAAGATATCCTTGGTTAAAAGTTTTTAATATGAAATGTCCTGTTTGTAAAAAAAATATCTCAGAATCTTCCCTAAAGTGTCCTTATTGCAAGACTCGTGTTGGTCTGTTGTGTAGTCATTGCAATACTGTAAATCCTGTTGGAAATTTTGTTTGCAAAAAATGTGGTCAAGAATTATTGAAAGTTTGTCAACACTGTAACAGTGTGAATTTTCCAAGTGCAGTAAAATGTAGAAAGTGCGGACTTCCGTTCGGTCAACCTGCACAAAAAACTAAGACTCCAAAAAAGAAAAAAGAAGAAAATAAAACAATTAATTTAGAATTTAAACCGAAATTCTATTCTCGTAAACAAGCCTTTGATGTTTTAGTTGACGGTATTTGTTCAAAAGAGGAAAAGATTTTTTCTATAACCGGAGATAAAGGAGTTGGGAAAAGCACTCTTTTATTTAAGTTGATAGAAAAATTCGAAAAAGATAAATTCCAATGGTGTATCGGCAAATGTACTCAACTCACCCAATTAACTCCAGGGGGTGTAATTCAAGATATGCTATTGAACCTTTTCAGGCTTCCTAATTTCTGTGTGAATAACGAAGAGATGCAGTCTGATGCGGTTAAATTTTTTAGCAACGAATTTCAATTTTTGAATAGCAGTGAAATTTTGTTATTCATAAATTTCTTATATAATTCTCAAGACGGAAATTACGAAGATATCATTATCAATAAAAAAATGACTTATAGTGTCTTGATGAAAGTGTTTGATGCTTTTGCTCAAACCGGTAGATTTATTTTCGTTATTGATAATTTTGATTTTATTGACGGTTTTTCAATTGAATTTTTAACTCATTTTATGCAAAAAGATGAAAATTGGAAAAATTTGAAGTTCATTGCAATCTATAATGAACACCGTCCGATTAGCGGATTTTTCGGTTTTGATGACAAGGATATAAAGTCTTATGTAGATGTTCATATTGCGCCACTTACACCTGCCGAACTTTCTAAAACTATTGATTTTAAAGACGAAATCGGAAAATATGTTACCCCTCGAGAAAAAGAAGTTATTTTTAATAAAAGCAATGGAAATCCAGCTTTTGTTGAACAAGCAATAAATTATTCTTTTGATTGCCAAATTTCAGACAAAGCATTTATTTTGCCGAATAGCTTTTCTGAACTAATTAAGGCAAGACTTGCAATTCTCAACAAAAATAACAATGAAGCTTATAAGCTTTTATGTGGTGCGGCAATTTTGGGTGACAGAATCAATCTTGCACTTCTGAAAGAAATTTTCGGTTATAAAACTCAAGAATTCAACGACATAATGTTGTATCTTGTTAAATCAAATTTTGTAAGACCATACAATGATGTTTGTTATGAATTCAACAATCTTTTATTGTGGGAAACTGTTCTGAAAAGTATTTCATTTGATATTTCTTTTGAAGATTTGAACGTAAAAATAGGAAAAGCAATCAGTGTGTTTAACTTGAATACTAATGCGACAATGGCAATGATTGCACATAATCTTAAAGAAAATCGAATGGCTTTTGATATTTGGACAAAAACAACACGACTAGCTTCTTATGTCGGGGACGTGAATTTGTACGTAATTGCGCAAAAACAATGCTTGGCACTTCTTAACGAATTCAACGAGAATGAAACACTGAACATTCGCTACAATATCAGTGAACGTTTAGGAAAACTTTTGACAGAGTACGACCCTGAAGAAGCCTTAGACTTTTTGCCGGACGCAATATCTAATGCAAAAGCTAAAAATGATGAAGTTAAAGAAATTGAACTTTTAGGCTATCTTGCTTTGTGTTGCAAAAAAACAGGTAATTATTTTGGCGATGTTGAATGTGTTGATAATGTTTTGAAAAAAATGAAAGCCGGTCAAGAAATTGAAACAGCAATTTTAAAAACAACAAAATTATCTTCACTTATCGATATTGGAAATTGTGGCGAAGTTATAAATCTAATTGATAATGACATTATGCCGATTATCAGTTCGTATCTTGCTAAGCCAAAATTGAGCAAATCTATTCCGTTGGGATTTTTGTATGATACTTGGCTAAGAGTTTATTTAGAACTTGCTACAGCTTTGACTCTGCAAGGAAATGACCGCTCATTTGAAGTTTTGACAACTCTTTTTGAAATTATTGAAAAACATACAATCAATGACCCGTTATTGATGTGCAAAGCAAAACTTGTTTTGGCTTACGCAAACACAATGAAAGGCGATATTGCAACTTCTAACGAAATTTTAGACGGTATAAACAGCAATTACCGAGCAGATG
>JBNMKP010000130.1:0-5046 GCA_050874405.1 bacterium | reverse complement strand
GGTGACGGGTTAGTCAAAATCGAGATGAACTTTTTGTCTGATGTTTATGTCAAGTGTGATGTTTGCAAAGGCAAAAGATATAACAGAGAAACTCTTGAAGTTAAATATAAAGGGAAAACAATTGCTGATGTCCTTGATATGAGTGTGAAAGAAGCTCTGGAATTCTTTGATAGTATTCCGTCTATAAAAAATAAACTTCAGACACTTAACGATGTTGGGCTTGATTATATGAAATTGGGTCAAAGTGCCACAACTCTATCAGGTGGAGAAGCTCAACGTATAAAATTAGCTTCTGAATTGAATAAGCGTTCAACAGGCAAGACTTTGTATTTGTTAGATGAACCGTCTGTTGGTTTGCATTGGGCTGATTTAGATAAATTGGCTAAAATTTTGCACGCATTGGCTGATCAAGGTAATACAATTCTTATGATTGAACATAATCTTGATTTGATAAAGATTGCAGACCATATTATAGATTTAGGACCTGAAGGCGGAGTTGACGGAGGTCGTATCGTTGCGCAGGGAACTCCAGATGATATTATGAATTGTAAAGAATCTTATACAGGTCAATATTTGGCAAAATATCTCCGCAAGTCTTGATATATTGCCATTTGAAAAAAAATTTGCTATTATGTATGTTAAAGACAGGTAACAGTATGTGGCAAAAAAAAATATTTTTATGTTTTTTGTTAATAATAACAGGTATGTTTAGCCAAGCATACGCACAAACTGTTGTGGTACAGTCGTTAAGTGAATTTTCGACATACAATCCACCGGCATCTATATCAGTCAAGTTGCTTGAACCGGTTATAATTAGTCAATCTATGACAATTGGTACAGGTTCTACAGTAAACGGAGATTTGATAGATGTTGTAAGTCCTAAAAGACTGAAAAGAGATGCAAGTTTTACTTTCAAGCCAAAGTCTTACATTGCGCCTGATGGAAAAACTTATAATATATCAACTGATGTATCCGCATCTTACACAACTCCAATTGATAAAGGCGAATTAGCAAAGAACACAGCATTAGGTGTCGGAAGCTTTTTTGTAAAAGGATTGTCTATCGGAGTTGCAGCAGTGACAGGGGCTGTGAAAAATGAAGAAGATAACAGGTTTAAATCGTCCGTAAGTTCAGCTTACCAAGCAAGCCCGTTTTCTTATGTTCAAAAAGGCGAAGATTTGGAAATCAAGAAAACCGATTTGTTCTATTTGAAATTTCCAAATGTAGATTTTGATAAGTAAATAATAATTAATACATTAGAAAAGGAGTAATATAAAATGAAAAAATTATTGTCAGCATTTGTTGGATTGGTTCTATCAATGAGTTTGATGAATTCTGCACAAGCAAAAACTATTCAAGTTTCAGCATTAGAAGATTTTCAAACATCTAATCCTCCTCAAGTTTTGCACGTTCAAATGAATGCGAATACCAGACTTGATTATGATTTGATGTTGTTTCAAGGTTTCCAAGTTACAGGTAAGGTAATTCCTCAAAACGGTTCATTCATTTTTGTTCCTGTAAGTTATGTTAACTTCCAAGAAGAAAGCTTACCGATTAATAAAGAATTTCCTGCAGTATATAAAGGTCGTACAGGTTTAATCAGACAAAATCAACCGTTCTATCTTGATTTTCCTAACAATGGACCTGATACATTCCAATATTATGTTCCTAGCGTAAGCGATATGAACTAATTTGGATTCATAGTATTAAAAAAAAGAACTTCTCTAAATTTTGAGGGGTTCTTTTTTTAGTGTTTTTAAATGATATATTTTTCTTTGTATTCATATATTATAAAAATTGTTAGAGTAAAAAAGAAAGAGAGTTTTTATGCATAAGTATTTTTTAGGCTCATATATTATAACAGTATTTGGTTTAATTACTGCATATTTATGGGGTGAACATATTCACAGCGGTTCAGGTTTGATGTGCGTATTTATTGCGTGTATTCTTGCCGTTTTGGAAACCAGTTTATCATTTGATAATGCTGTTGTGAATGCTATGAAATTAGAAAAGATGTCAGAAGTTTGGCGTCATAGATTTTTGACATGGGGTATTGCGATTGCCGTATTTGGTATGAGATTTTTATTCCCAATACTCGTTGTTTCTATATTTGCAAAATTAGATATGATGACAGTAACAAATATTGCATTGAATGATTCTCAAAAATATGCACAATATTTACACGCAACTCATGCACCTATTGTTACATTTGGTGGAATGTTTTTGATTATGTTGTTCTTGAATTACTTTTTCAACCACGAAAAAGACGTACATTGGATTAGCTGTATCGAAAAACCGCTTTCACATTTAGACCATATTAGAGGAATTGAAATTATTATTTCTCTATTAATTATTGTATTCTTACAAAATTTCATGCCGGAAGACCAAAAAGTATCCGTAATGATTGCCGGCATGTCTGGAATTATCACATACTTGGCAATTGATGGTATTTCTCATTTCTTAGAAAAACACGAAGAGATGAGAATGGCTCAATGTGCAGCAAATACAATAAAATGCACCGGATTGATTAGTTTTATTTATTTGGAATTGATTGATGCATCTTTTTCTTTAGATGGAGTGTTGGGCGCTTTTGCATTGAGTAATGATGTAATAATTATTACAATCGGTCTTGCAATCGGGGCAATGTTTGTAAGGTCATTAACAATTATGCTTGTTGAAAAGAAAACACTTGCTCAATTTTTATATCTTGAACACGGTGCACATTGGGCTATTGGAGCTTTAGCTATAATAATGTTAATCACAACAACCAGAGAAGTCCCGGAAGTTGTTACAGGACTTGTTGGATTATTCTTTATTGTTGCAGCATTGATTTCATCTATAGTTCATAACAAGAAAATTGCAGCCGAAAATAAATAATAACAACGATAATATTAAAAAAGTCAAAAGCCTAACTCTAATATAAGAGCTAGGCTTTAACTTTTCGGAGTTGAAACTTTTTATTAATCGATTTTCCAGCTATTCAAGTATTTTTCTTGTTCATCTGTCAAAGTATCGATTTCAATTCCCATTGATTGAAGTTTAAGTTCTGCAATTTTAACATCAACTTCGTGAGGAAGAGTATATAATTTGTTTTCCAATTTGCCTTTATTCTTAACAAGGAATTCAATACCTAGAGCTTGGTTTGCAAAACTCATATCCATAACACTTGCAGGGTGACCTTCAGCAGCCACTAGGTTAACCAATCGTCCTTCCGCTAGAACATAGATTGATTTTCCGTTATCCAAAACATATTCTTCAAGGCTTGGTCTAACTTGTCTGATTTCTTTAGTGTGGGCTTTCAAATCACCAACGTTAACTTCCCAATCAAAGTGTCCAACGTTACCAACAAAAGCACCATCTTTCATTGTCAAAAGGTGTTTAACGTCAACTACGTGTTTGTCACCGGTTACTGTTAAGAAAGTATCACCCTCTAAAGCTGCTTTTGCAATAGGCATAACTCTGTAGCCCTCCATTGCAGCTTCTAGAGCTTTCAATGGGTCAACTTCACAAACGATTACGTTAGCACCTAGTGCTTTAGCTCTTAGAGCAACACCTTTACCGCACCAACCGTAACCTGATACAACAACTGTTTTACCTGCAATCAAAATATTTGCAGCTCTAAGAACACCGTCAAATGCACTTTGACCAGTTCCATATCTGTTGTCATATAAGTGTTTTGTCAAACTTGTATTAACTCCAACTGCAGGGAATCCAAGAGTTCCTTGTTTTTCCATTGCTTGAAGTCTGATAATTCCGGTTGTAGTTTCTTCTGTAGAACCGATGATTTTATCAATCAAATCCGGTCTTTGTTCATGGATTGTTGAAACCATATCACAACCATCATCAATAATAATATCCGGATTATGTTTAATTGCTTCATTGATGTGTTCTCTGTATTGTTCAACAGTTTCACCAGACACTGCAAAAACAGGCATGTTATAGTGTTTTACAAGTGCAGCTGCAACATCATCTTGTGTAGATAATGGATTAGAAGCAACTAGAACGGCATCAGCACCACCTGCTTGCATTACTGTACATAATGCAGCAGTTTCTTTTGTAACGTGTACGCATGCTGACAACTTCAAACCTTTGAAAGGTTGTTCTTTGATAAATCTTTCTCTAATCTTCTTCAACACAGGCATATCTTTGAAAGCCCAATCAATTTGTTTTTTACCTTGATCTGCAAGGTTAATATCTTTGATATCACATTTAATTTCTGTCATCAGCATTCTTTTCTCCTTAGTTAGTTTATACAATTGTATAATTGTATTTGCTACACCTTTATTATATTCAAAAAAAGCCTAAGAACTAATAAAAATCAATCATTGTAAAATTTTCTTAATAATGAGATACCATATAACAAAAATTTTTCTTTAGAATTGTTATAATTAACACTAAGGAGTGTTGTGTGAAAGTAAGTCTAGATTTAAAAAATAAGAACGCGCAAAATCATGCCGTATCTTTTTCAGGGTTTAAAGCTACAAAGTCAGATGACGGATTTAAGGAATATGAATTTTCTTACCCTTATGACTCAAATGTAGATGATTGTTATTTGGAAGTCTATAAGTTAGACAAAGATAAATATAACAACTACTATTCTATTGGAAAAGCCACAAATCGTTTTGATGGTTCAAATCGTTATAAAATGACCCAAGGTGTTAATAAAATAGATTTTTCTAAAACATTTGGTATTGATGATAACACTCCATTTGCCTACCATTATGTTTTGGAAAACAAACATTCTAAATACAAAAGAGTAAGAATTGATGCCGGTGATTCAATAGATGAAAGAGGTTCTGCACAAGACCCAGATGATAAAAGGAATGCAGTATTCAATATCGCAATTCCTACTAAATCAGGTTTGTCAAAAGGCGGAGCAATGAAACTTGTTATTATTGATTCGCAAAAAGTAGGCTATGTCTATAATGACCACAACGTTATTGTTCATGATGATAAACTAGCTAAACGTGGCGAAAACGGTATTAAAACTTTAACAAACAAATTTGGTGGAACTTTAGCAGGTTTAGAGCATGCCGTTGATAATGG
>JBNMKP010000129.1:0-5046 GCA_050874405.1 bacterium | reverse complement strand
GGATAACAAAGAACAATTCTATCAGATGAAGTATTAAAATTAATTGTTCCTTGTGGACCACGACCTTTTATTGCATCTTGAACCGTTGTTCCGACCGGAGCATCAACAATACCGATAGCTCTGATTTTATCGCATTTAATTTGAATTTCAGAAACAACTGCTTTATCTTCACAATAAACAGGAGCAATAATTGTTTTAGGGAAGAAACCAAATAATGAATAACAATCCTTAAATGCTTGCATTCCTGTTCTCTTGCCTGTAGAAGCATCAACACTTCCAATGATATCTGCTTTTGTTACATCGGATACAGAATTATGTTTTTCAGGATCAAAAACATTTACAACTAAGACAACACCTGCTCCTTGGTCAAAAATGGCATCGAGGGCTTGAGGAATTGTAAAACCGTCAGTTGCATTTCCAAAATACTTAACAGCATCAACATCACTTGATATTAAAACAGGCTCGTTTATTGTTTTGTATTCATCATCTACTTTTTGAATCGGTGCTGTTCCAACTAATCCGACAATAGCCGTTTTTACTGTTCTGATTGTTCTTGCACCTTTTTCTATTTCAATTGTTTCCACACCATGTAAATAACTAGCGGGCATTATATTTCCTCCATTTCTTCAACACTTGGTGTTGTTAGGGTAAATAATATTTCGTATTGCCAAATTCCATTTTGCTCGGAAATAAAATTTTCTTTTGTCGGCATCAACTTGGAGCAACCGAGAATTTTGTAACCATTAAGAGCCGTTTTTACTTTTTCTAAAGTTTCATAAGTTCCACAATTAGAGCGTAGATTTCTTGTAACAACGGTTACACCAAACTCCATTTTCTTATCTTGAGAAATATATCCGATAGAATTTGAACTTGAATAGCTTCCACCACGATATCTGACTAATATTGCTCCTGTTGGATGTAATAAGACGTATTCTTGTGGTTTTTCAGGAAATCCTGCAACTTGAAAATTAGAAAAATTTTGCTGAAGTTTATTAATTATGCAATTTTCAATCTCACGTATATTCATACATTAGCTCCTGTGGTACTCGGCTTCGCCTGCGTTCCTGCGTCGCCATAGAACGGTTTCGCACTTCGTGCTCCACACACTGCTCACGCACCTAATATTCAAACTTCATCATCCTTTTATTAAATAACCTATCTAATTCAGTTTTATTGGTTCTATATTCTCCACTTGTCTTAACCTCTGTACTTTCAGAGGTCTCAAGAGTAATTACACCTTTTTTAAGTTGTTCAAGTGTGCGAATAGCATTTTTGTAATTTTCAGGAATTGTTTCCGGCATATCCGTATAAATTCTTCTCGAATACAATCTATATATGCATATATCTATTGCAATCACTCTTAATAAAGGGAATTGGGTATTTAAGGGAAGATTGTATTTTCCTCTCAAATACCCATCGATTAGGGTAGAGGAGTAAATAAGAGCTTCTTCAACAACAACCGAATCAACTGTTTGCTGAGTGTTATCGTCATTAGTAAGCTGAACAAGAGAATTTTTGCCGATTTGAATTTCGATATCATCAGAAGTGCAATAATCCATTAGAAACCTCTTGCAATTCTGATAACTTCGCCTTCAGTTCCGTCATCTAATGCGTAGCCGTTTATAGCCTCACTTGAAGTAACCACAACAGCTTTTCCGTTTGCATCAGATGTTATATTAGAACCTTTTGTAATTGTTCCACCTGCTACAACAAGCAAAATTCCAAGAACTGCAATTGGAGCTAATTGGTCTTTGTCTGTTTCAACATCACAAACACCAAAGGCTTTTTTGCCTGCCGAACAAATATTACCTTCAAAATCAACAAATATTTGTTTGGGTAAATCTGCATTAGCTTTTAAGGAATCAATCAATAGAGGTTTGTACAGTTTTTCTACCATTATTTATTACCTCCATCTTGCGTGTCGTTTCCTTTTGAACCTTCATCTTCTTTTTTAGAAGTTGAATCAGTTCCGTTTTCTGTTTTATTTTGTTTTGTTGTAGCAGATTTAGGGTTAGCCGGAGCTTTTTCTTTTACTTCGACTAATATATCTGCTAATCTTGCGGCTTCTTTATCTGACAGTTCAACAACAGAACCGATAGGGGTAAAAGTGCCGTTAAGATATAAATTTGTATTTTTTACTTTATATTTTTTTGCCATTTTAAAATTCCTTCTTAAACAACATTTGAAATCAGGTATCCAGCATCAGGTCCGACTAAGAACGGAGTATAAATATCCGTACCTCGGATGTATTTAACCTTGTTGCCTTCTTTTTCGTATTCATCAATCTGTAAAGCATCTTTTTTACGAACCGTATAACCGTAAGAAGGGTCATACTGCGTTTTAGATGTCAAACTCGGAACAAATGCAAGAATAATATTATTTCCCCATACTCTTTGGAATTTATTTTGAGCATCGGAATAAATTGCTCTTCCAATGAAAATATTTTCAATTTCAAAGAATTCTTTTAACAAATCCAATGTAATTGTTTTATTGGAAGTGCTTGCAATCATATCTTTTAAAGCCTTATTTCTTTTTAAGGCTGTCCAAACTTCTTGGCCCATAACAAGAGTATTTGGGTCTTGTCCGATTTGTTTGCAAATTTGGTCTTTAGCATCATCTACAACTCCAACAGGGTCAGAATCTTTGTCTGAAAATTTGCTACTGCCTGCTAAAGAGGATTTGTTTGATACAGCATAATTATCAGGATTTTGAGCCAATTCTGCACATTGTTTTTCGTGTTTTAGATACAAACCTTGTGTAACAACATTTGTAGCGTGAACCTGCAACTTAATTTTTTCAGCTTCTTCCTCTTCTCGATAATCAATCGGATAAGCCAAATCGTGTTCTTTTAATGTTGCAGAATGTTTATTAAAACCTTTTGGTGAGATAACATTTGAATTAGCTCGGATAGCTCTTTCGGTATCATAGATTTGAAATGCTTCTTTGTTAAATTCAAAAATATCTATTTTTTCTTTTTCGGAAGGAATAGTTGGGAACAACTTGTCAGCAATAAATGAGTTGTTACCATATCCTCGTGCAATTTCTGATAAATAGGCATTTATCCTTAACTCTTCAAGTCTTCCCATTTATATCTCCTTTGTATTAACTTTTAGTAGTGCTTCTTTGAATGAAATATTTTCTTCTTGAGCAATAGTTTTTGCTTGATTAAATATTTCCACGCTTTCTTCATCAGCATCAGCGTATTTTAAGTCATCATTCGATTTTTTCTTTGCATTTTTTAGTGCAATTTCATCAAATTCAACTTGTTTGGGTAATGCTGAAATGAAAGATTTAAAAATATCGATGCTGTTGGAGGACTCGTCAAACTTTTTAACGTTATCCAAGTCCTGTAAAATAGAAAAAACAGCATCTTTATTCGCAGGAGTAAGAATACCTGCTTCGATTTGTTTATCGATAAATTCGTTAAAGTCCTTATTTCTTAAGTTGTCTTTAATTTCTTTTAACTCTTTTGCAAGTTCTTCTTTTCCTGCGGCTTCGTCTTTAAATTTTGCCAGTTCAACAGTTAAATCTTTTACTTGAGATTTCAAAGATTTAATAGTTTCTTGTTTTTTAGCATCTTCCTTAAATTGAGCAATTTTAGTTTGCAAATCAGAAATCGTGTTTTTTAATTCTTCGACTTCCGCTTCCGAATAGGTTTCAACATTGTCATCTTCTGCTTGAACTTCAAATTCAAAAACATCTGATTCGCCTTCTTTAAATTCAACTGCTTGCATTCCTTTTACTTGTGGAATACTTGCTCCCAAGAAAGAAACAGCCTTTAAATATGGCTTTTTACCCTCTAGTTCTCTATATATTTCAACAGAGATTTTTTTATACTTACCCTTAGAAACAAAATCTTTTAATTCAGGAGATAAGTTTTTAAATGATGCTTTTAGTAATCCATTTTCTTCTTTTAGCTTATCTACCCAACCATAGGCAGGACCTTTTTGCTCGTGGTCTAATGTAATTGGTGCTTCGCAAAAACTTGGGTCATAATTATTTGCAAGTTCTTGCACTTCTTCTTTTGTAAATTTGCCTTGCGGATAATTTCCGGCTTTGAAAACCTCAAAATATTTCATTTAGTTCTCCGATTTTTGTGTGATAAAAATTTTTCGTTTGTATGTTTGCAGTATAGTATGCATCTTGTGTTTGCCTCTACTTGCAACGGCAAGTGCTTTTTGCACTTCCGAACGCACTTGATTTGGCAAGTAGAAAGAAATGATAGTTCCACGTTATGGTAAAGAAGAAAATATTAGAGCCAAGTGCTCTTTTTTCTTTCCAAATTGAAAGGAATTGCTATGGAACTATCTTTACTAATGAAATTATTTGAAAGTATCGGTTTCCCTGCTGTTATATTTGTTATTTGGTACATTTACCACAATGCACAGGTCAAAACTTTTGAAAAAATAATCTCTAATAATTTTGAAATTCTAAAAGATTTGGTTGAAACAAACCAATATAATGCCACCGTTATGTCTAGAATTGAAAGCAAAATCGATGGCAATCTTTGGTGTCCGATTCTAAAAAAGGAGATTGCTAAGTAATGAATATCGAGAGAATTCAACTAAAAGGACAGTTGGCAGAAGCTAAATCAAAATACAAACATCTTGATACTGAAGCAGCAGGACTTATTCTTTTAATTCGTTCGCTATTAAACCCTTTTGAAGATGACACCACTAAAATTGATGTTGAAAAAGCAAATGTTCAATTTCAAAGACTGCAAGAAATTGTTTTAGAGTTAAGAACTCTAAAAGAGAAAATTCAAAAGTTGGAGGATTACTTTGACTAAGAAGAAATCTTTAGCAGCAGCGGCAGAACGATTTTATGTAATTGAGCAAATGACAATGGTTGAAATTGCTCAAATTTTAAACGTTCACGAAAAAACAATTCAAAATTGGAAAGATGAATTTAATTGGGACGAAAAACGTACAAAATTTATTCAGACCAAACAATCTTTCCACGAAGAAATGTATAATTTCGCAAGAAAACTAATGAGCACTATTGAATTTGATATCGATAGCGGTAACAAAGTTGAGCAAGGTAGAT